>CAMDJU010000087.1 GCA_945900695.1 Bordetella parapertussis
CAAGCCCCAGTGGGCGTGGACCCAGCAGCCTTTTTACAAAGCCACGAGGATGCCATCAACACCTTGGTGTACGACAGCGTCAAAGCCTTTGATGGCTCCATCAGCGCCGAACATGGTGTGGGCAGCTTGAAAGTGCACACCCTGCCCGATTACAAAGACCCGGTGGCGATGGCGCTGATGCGGCGGGTCAAAGATGCGTTGGATCCAGGTAATTTGATGAATCCGGGGCGGGTATTGACCTGAGGTCATAAAAAACGCAAGCCGCCCTTATCGCCAAAACCCTTGATTTACCAATGAAAAAAGCCGCTAACTGTATGTCGTTAGCGGCCTTTAAACCATCATCTGGTGGAGCTGGGGGGATTTGAACCCCCGTCCACAAGCCTTCTTCGAGCAGTTCTACATGTGTAGTCGTCTGATTTGAGTCTTACCCGGTGCACCGCGCAGCGACACGCTGTGCACTTGGCCAGTACCCTTGAGTCTCGTCACGCACCAAGGTACCCGGTGTGCGACCAGCCAATATGGATTACCTTGCAGCCTGGACGCCTGAGGTGTTGCCACCCCAGACCCCCTTGCCCAGCCTATCGGCCAACTGTTGCAAGGCCCGCTGGATTAAGCAGCGAGTGCGAAACGTTCGTCGTTTGCAGTTAGTTTTTTTTCTGCGGATTTACGAGGTAACAGAACCTCGACATGCCCTGCCGCGCGTCCGAACCCATGTCGAAACCAGTGCAGCCCCTGAGCTGAGTAGTTTAGTCCAGTTCCAGGATTTTCAATAGCGCCAATGGCGAATGAATATCCGCGTGTGCGCCCCAGTCGCTGGCCGGTGTGCCTTGCCCGAGGTAGCCATAGTGGGCCGCGACCGTCCACATGCCAGCTGCGTGGCCGGCCACGATGTCGCGCTCGTCGTCGCCCACATACACACAATGCGCCGGGTCGACGCCCATGCGCTGGGCTGCCTCAATCAAGGGCGCAGGGTGCGGCTTGGGGTAAGGCGTGGTGTCCCCACAGACCACAGCACCAGCGGTGTCGAACAAAGCCATGCCTTGCACGATGGGGTGGGTGAAGCGCTCCATTTTGTTGGTCACCACGCCCCAGGCGCAGGGGTGGCGCAACAAAGCCTGCACCAACTCGGGCACGCCTTCAAAGGGATGGGTCAGCACGGTGAGCGCCGCTTCGTAGTTGGCAAAAAACTCGTCGCGCAAATCGTTGTAGGCCGCGTCTTCGGGGGTGATGCCAAAAGCCAGTTGCAACATGCCGCGCGCACCCGCGCCGGCCATGGGCCGGTAATGCGCCAAAGGCAGCGATGGCAAACCACGGTCGATGCGCATTTTGTCGGCTGCGGCGCCCAGGTCGGGGGCGCTATCGATCAGTGTGCCATCCAGGTCAAACAGCACCGCTTGGATGGGGCGCGGCGGCTTCATGCGCTGGCTGGCGGCTTGCGGCAAGCCACCATGTAATTGACGCTGGTGTCGGCATTCAACCAGTAGCGCCGGGTCAGCGGGTTGTATTGCAGCCCGCGTTGGCTGTGCCAATCCAATCCAGCTTGGCGACAGGCCTGGGCCAATTCGCTGGGTCGGATGAATTTGGCAAATTCGTGGGTGCCTTTGGGCAATAAATTGAGGATGTACTCGGCCCCCACAATGGCGAACAAAAATGACTTGGGGTTGCGGTTGAGGGTTGAAAAGAACACCCAACCTCCTGGCTTGACCAAGCTGGCGCAGGCCCGCACGACCGAACCAGGGTCGGGCACGTGCTCCAGCATTTCCATGCAGGTGACCACATCAAAAGCGCCGGGTTGCTCAGCGGCCATGTCTTCGGCACTGATTTCACGGTATTGCACGCCGGGGGTTTGGGCCTCCAAGGCATGCAGTTGCGCCACTTTCAGGGCCTTGGTGGAGAGGTCAATGCCGGTGACCTGCGCACCCTGGCGCGCCATGGCATCGGACAAAATGCCGCCGCCACAACCCACATCCAACGCTTTTGTGCCCGTCAATGGGGCCAGCTTGGCGATCCAATCCAAACGCAGGGGGTTGATTTGGTGCAGGGGCCGAAACTCGCTCTCTGGGTCCCACCAGCGGTGGGCCAAATCTGAAAATTTCGCCAGCTCGGCGGGGTCGGCATTGATGGTAGTCATCGAGGGATTGTCTTTGAAGTGATGGGCCTGCCCACCATGGGCGAAAAAAAACCCCGCCGAGGCGGGGTTGGTTGTCAAACCCGGGGGTTTAACGGTTGGCGCGGGTGCCGACCACTTCGATTTCGACGCGGCGGTTTTTAGCGCGACCTTCAGGGGTCTTGTTGTCGGCCACAGGCTGCTTCTCGCCCTTGCCTTCGGTGTAGACGCGGTTTTTCTCGATGCCTTTGGTCACCAAGTAAGCCTTGACGGCTTCAGAGCGGCGCACCGACAGTTTTTGGTTGTAAGCATCAGCGCCGACAGAGTCGGTGTGGCCCACGGCAATGATCACTTCCAAGTTGATGGCTTTGATTTTGCCAACCAAGTCGTCCAATTTGGCTTTGCCTTCGGGCTTGAGCACGGCTTTGTCAAAGTCAAAGAAGGCGTCTGCTGCGTAAGTCACTTTGGTGGCTGCTGCGGGTGCAGGTGCAGGGGGTGCTGGAGGACGGGGTGCTGGTGCAGGCGCAGCAGCGGGTGCTGGAGCGGGTGCAGCAGCACGAGGAGCTGGAGCGGGTGCCGGCGCAGGTGCCGGAGCTGGTGCGGGAGCCAGGGCGCCGTCACAGCCTTTGGCTGCGGTGGCGGGGGTCCAAGAAGAGTTTCTCCAGCATTCGCCGGAGGAGTTTTTCCAAACCTCACCAGCAGAGTTGCGCCAATTGTTGATATCTTGCGCAACCGCGGTGGATGCCAGGGCGACGGTGGCGACCAACATCGCCAATTGATTCAATTTTTTCATGATTCTCCTCATCTGGGAAAAGGCCGCAGTGATACTGCGAAACGTGGCTTGAGGTGACCATCACCGTCAATGCTTTGATGATTGTGCCACACAGATATCGGCCCCAAACTGACAGGCCTCTGCCGAGCCCAATGGGTGACACAGGTCATTCGGTTTGTTGCAATCGCACCACAAAATACCCAAAACGGGATCAATTGGCTACCGAAGTTATTCAATTCGAATCAAAAGGGTCCAGCCAGGTGGCGTTGGCGCAGGGCCTAAAATCAACGGTTTACCTGTTCGAGACGCCCCCCCATGACCCAGTTCGCCAAAGAGACCCTGCCCATCAGCCTAGAAGATGAGATGCGGCGAAGCTATTTGGACTACGCCATGAGCGTCATCGTCGGGCGCGCCCTGCCCGACGCCCGCGACGGTTTGAAGCCCGTGCACCGCCGGGTGTTGTTTGCCATGCATGAGTTGAACAACGACTGGAACCGCCCCTATAAGAAGTCGGCGCGCATTGTGGGGGACGTGATTGGCAAATACCATCCCCACGGCGACAGCGCGGTGTACGACACCATTGTTCGCATGGCACAAGATTTTTCGCTGCGCCACATGCTGGTGGACGGGCAAGGCAACTTCGGTTCGGTCGATGGTGACAACGCTGCCGCCATGCGATACACGGAAATCCGTTTGTCCAAAATCGCCCACGAAATGTTGGGCGACATCGACAAAGAAACGGTTGACTTTGGCCCCAACTACGACGGCAGCGAAAAAGAGCCGCTGGTGCTGCCCTCCAAGCTGCCCAACTTGCTCATCAACGGCTCGGCCGGGATTGCCGTGGGCATGGCCACCAACATCCCGCCACACAACTTGAACGAAGTGGTCGACGCTTGTTTGCACATGCTGCGCCACCCCGAAGCCAGCATCGACGATTTGATGGAAATCGTGCCCGCACCTGACTTCCCCACCGCCGGCATCATTTACGGCATGCAAGGTGTGAAAGACGGCTACCGAACCGGTCGCGGTCGGGTGGTGATGCGCGCCAAGTGCCACTTTGAAGACATCGACAAAGGCCAGCGCCAGGCCATCATCGTTGACGAGTTGCCCTACCAGGTAAACAAAAAGACGCTGCAAGAGCGCATGGCTGAATTGGTGCACGAGAAAAAAATCGAAGGCATCAGCCATATCCAAGACGAGTCGGACAAATCGGGCATGCGCTTGGTCATCGAGCTCAAACGCGGCGAAGTGCCTGAGGTGGTGCTCAACAACCTGTACAAGCAAACCCAGTTGCAAGACACCTTTGGCATCAACATGGTGGCCTTGATCGATGGACAACCGCGCTTGTGCAACTTGAAAGACCTGATCAGCGTGTTCTTAGAACATCGGCGTGAAGTGGTCACCCGCCGCACCGTGTTCACCTTGCGCAAAGCGCGCGAACGCGGCCACGTGCTGGAAGGCCTGGCCGTGGCCTTGGCCAATATCGATGAGTTCATTGCCATCATTCGCCAAGCGCCCACCCCACCGGTGGCCAAGGCCGAGTTGATGACCCGCTCCTGGGACAGCCAGTTGGTGCGCACCATGCTCACCCGCGCCCGCGCTGATGGCGGCGTGGTCAATGCAGATGACTACCGACCCAATGGGCTGGAGGCCGAGTTCGGCATGGGCAGCGATGGCCTGTACCGTTTGAGCGACACCCAGGCACAAGAAATTTTGCAAATGCGCTTGCAGCGCCTGACCGGCCTGGAGCAGGACAAGATCGTCAACGAATACAAAGAGGTGATGGCCGAGATCGACGATTTGCTCGACATCTTGGCCCGTCCTGAGCGGGTGTCGTCCATCATCAGCGACGAGTTGACCCAACTGCGCCAAGAATTTGGCCAAACCAAACTGGGGGCGCGGCGCAGCGTGATCGAGCACAACGCCCAAGACCTGGCCACCGAAGACCTGATCACGCCCACCGACATGGTGGTCACGCTGTCACACCTGGGTTACATCAAAAGCCAGCCCCTGTCGGAATACCGCGCGCAAAAACGTGGCGGCCGCGGCAAACAAGCCACGACCACCAAAGAGGACGATTGGATCGACCAACTCTTCATTGCCAACACCCACGACTACATCTTGTGCTTCTCCAACCGGGGGCGTTTGTATTGGCTCAAGGTGTGGGAGGTGCCTGAAGGGTCCCGCGGATCGCGCGGTCGCCCCATCGTCAACATGTTCCCCCTGCAAGAAGGCGAAAAAATCAATGTGGTGCTGCCGCTCACCGGACCCGCACGCACCTTCCCGGCCGACCAGTTTGTGTTCATGGCCACATCGATGGGCACGGTCAAAAAGACCTCGCTCGATGAGTTCAACAACCCACGCAAAGGCGGCATCATCGCGGTCAACTTGGACGACAACGACTTTTTGATTGGCGCGGCCTTGACCGACGGTAAGCACGATGTGATGCTGTTCAGCGACGGTGGCAAAGCCGTGCGTTTCGACGAAAACGATGTGCGCCCCTTGGGTCGCAGCGCGCGTGGTGTGCGCGGCATGATGCTCGATGACACCCAAAGCGTGATCGCCATGTTGGTGGCCGAACAAGAAACCAACGCCGCCGAGGCCCCCACCGATGGCGTGGTGCG
Organism: Bordetella parapertussis; assembly: GCA_945900695.1. Classification (GTDB taxonomy): domain Bacteria; phylum Pseudomonadota; class Gammaproteobacteria; order Burkholderiales; family Burkholderiaceae_C; genus Limnohabitans; species Limnohabitans parapertussis_A. The sequence continues at coordinate 5,504 of CAMDJU010000087.1, forward strand.
CAACAGCGTGCTCACCGCCACCGAAAAAGGTTACGGCAAGCGCACCCCCATTGACGAATACACCCGCCATGGGCGCGGTACCAAGGGCATGATTGCCATTCAACAATCTGAGCGCAATGGCAAAGTGGTCGCCGCCACCTTGGTGCGCGCGGAAGACGAAATCATGCTCATCACCGACCGGGGTGTTCTGGTGCGCACCCGGGTGAGCGAAATCCGCGAACTCGGCCGCGCCACCCAAGGCGTGACACTCATTGCTTTGGACGAGGGTGCCAAGCTCAATGGCTTGCAACGCATTGTGGAAAACGACGCCCAGGGCCAAGATAGCGAGGGCGAGACGGGCGATGAAGACGGCGCCAATGCTGCACCCAGCGAGCCCACCCCCTAAAGCGGCATGAACCGGCCTTTCAACTTTTCTGCCGGCCCGGCGGCCATGCCCCTGGAGGTGCTGCAACAAGCCGCCGCCGAGATCAGCGACTGGCACGGCAGTGGCATGGGCGTGATGGAGATGAGCCACCGGGGCAAAGAGTTCATGGCCATCCACGACAAGGCGCTCAACGATTTGCGCACCCTGCTGAACATCCCCAACGAGTTCGACATTTTGTTCATGCAAGGCGGTGGCATTGCCGAGAACGCGATTGTTCCGCTCAACCTCGGGCGCGGTGCCACGGTTGACTTTGTGCTCAGCGGCAGTTGGGGTGAAAAGTCTTTGCGCGAAGCCCAGCGCTACGGCCCCACGCATGTGGCCGCCAGCAGCCAAACCCAAGGCTTTGACCACCTGCCAGCACCCAGCCAATGGCAGTTGAGCGCGCAACCCAGCTATGTTCACCTGTGCACCAACGAGACCATCCACGGTGTGGAATGCCATACCCTGCCCGACCTCAAAGCCCTGGGCTGCGACGCACCGCTGGTGATCGATTTTTCCTCTCATGTGCTGTCGCGCCTGGTCGACTGGTCGCGGGTGGGTTTGGCCTTTGGTGGGGCGCAAAAAAACATCGGTCCAGCCGGTCTGACCCTGGTGGTGGTGCACAAAGACTTGCTCGGCCACGCCCTGCCCATTTGCCCCAGCGCCTTCAATTACCAAACGGTGGCGCAAAACAACTCCATGTTCAACACACCACCCACCTATGGCATTTACATGGCGGGTCTGATTTTTGAGTGGATCGCTGGCCAACGCGAGGGCGATTTGCAAGGGGTGGCCGCCTTGGAGGCGCGCAACCAAGCCAAAGCTGCTTTGCTATACAACTGCATCGACAACTCTGGCCTGTACCTCAACCGCGTGCAAGCGGCCTCGCGCTCGCGCATGAACGTGCCGTTTTTTTTGCGCGACGAGTCACTCAACCCCGCTTTTTTAAGCGGTGCCCAAGCACGTGGCTTGCTTCAACTCAAAGGCCACAAATCAGTCGGTGGCATGCGCGCCAGCATTTACAACGCCATGCCATTGGCAGGGGTGCAGGCCTTGGTCGATTACATGCAAGACTTTGAAAAAACCCAGGCCTAAAGCCACCGCCCACTTTTGCCCTACATACCCATGAGCCAGCCACAAGCCCCCATCACCTCGGCCGACCTGGCCCCGCTGCGCGACCAAATCGACGCGCTGGACAAACAACTCTTGCAATTGCTCAACCAACGTGCGCGGGTGGCCGAGCAAGTGGGAGAAATCAAAAAACGCGAAGGTTCGCCGTTTTTCCGCCCCGACCGGGTGGCGCAGGTTCTGCAAAAAATCCAAGACCTGAACCCCGGGCCCTTGCACGGCAACCATGTGGCCGCCATTTGGCGCGAAATCATGTCGGCCTGCTTGGCCTTGGAGGCACCGCAACGCGTTGCGGTGCTGGGTCCACAAGGCACTTTTTGCGAACAGGCCGCGATTGAGTTTTTTGGCAGCGCGGTGCAACTGAGCTACTGCGCCAACTTCGACGAAGTGTTCCACGCCACTGCGGCTGGAGCGGCGCAGTTTGGCGTGGTGGGCATGGAAAACACCAGCGAAGGCGTGGTGGCCAGGTCCCTCGATTTGTTTTTGCGCTCACCCGTGCATGTGGTCGGCGAAGTCAGCCTGCTGGTGCGCCACAACCTGATGCGCTTGAGTGACAGCACCGAGGGCATTGAGGTGGTGATGGCCCACCCCCAAGCCTTGGCCCAATGTCAAACCTGGCTGACCCAACACCTGCCCCATGCCGAGCGGCGTGCTGTGTCGAGCAACGCCGAAGGTGCCCGTTTGGCCGCCACCAACCCGGCCTGGGCCGGTATTGCCAGCGAACGCGCCGCCAACCAATTTGGCCTGCACATCGTGGCCCCAGCCATCCAAGACGAGGCCCACAACCGCACCCGTTTTGCGGTGATTTGCCTGCCCCAAACCTTGGCCACGCCACCCGCGTCTGGCAAAGACTGCACCAGCTTGGTGGTGTCAGTGCCCAACCGACCAGGCGCCGTGCACGACCTGTTGGTGCCGCTCAAAACACATGGCGTGTCGATGACGCGCTTTGAATCGCGCCCGGCCAAATCGGGCCAATGGGAATACTTCTTCTACATCGACATCGAAGGCCACACCAGCCAAGCCCACGTGGCGCAAGCCCTGAGCGAGCTCCAATCTTTGTGTGCTTTTTACAAGGTGCTTGGCTCTTACCCCATCAGCGCTTAAATGCCGCGCATGCAAACCATGGCCACGCCCCGTTTTCAACGACTCGCCCTGATTGGCTGCGGCCTGATGGGTGGCTCGTTTGCCCTGGCCGCGCGCCAAGCCGGTTTGGTGCAAACCATTGTGGGCTACAGCGCCTCGGAAAAAACCCGCCACCGCGCTCGCGAGCTGCGCGTGATCGACCAGGCCTGCGCCAGTGTGGCCGAGGTCGTGCGCGGCGCAGACCTGGTGCTGCTGGCCGTGCCGGTCGGCGCCATGCGCGAGAGCTTTGCCGCCATGGCCCCGGCCCTGTCGGCCCAAACTTTGTTGATGGACGTGGGCTCCACCAAATGCGATGTCATTGCCGCAGCGGTGGCCACTCTGGGTGACAAGCTGTCATGCTTCGTCCCGGCCCACCCGATCGCAGGCAAAGAAGTGGCCGGCATCGACCACGCCGATGCGCGGCTGTATCAAGACCGCCGCACCATCTTGACCCCGCTGTCATCCAACAGCATGCGCCACACGAAACTCGCGCACGACATATGGTCGGCCATGGGCAGCCATGTGAGCACCATGACCGCTGAGGCCCACGACCAAACTTTTGCCGCTGTGAGCCATCTGCCCCATTTGTTGGCGTTTGCGGCGGTCAACGCCCTCAGCGCACAGCCAAACGGAGCCGACTTTTTGGACATGGCAGGCCCGGGTTTTCGCGATTTTTCCCGCATCGCTGCCAGCGACCCGGCGGTGTGGCGCGACATCCTTAGCGCCAACCGCACCGAAGTATTGACCCAATTGGCCCACTTTCAAACCGCTCTGGCCCAGCTGGAGGCCGCCATGCAACAAGGCAACACCACCGGCTTGCAGCAACTCATCCAACAAGCCAGCGATGTGCGCTCGGGCTGGTCGCTGCAAGCGGGCAACGGCTGACGCAAAGCCTGACTTTTTTCCAAGCTTGGTTTGCGTTGCGCTGTCGACCATGTGGATCGGCAGCATTGAAGGATGCCGTTGACCGCCTCAGTGACCTGACTTAAACTGGTCAGCCAACTGGTCAGTTAACACCCCGGGAGTTGTCGATGAATTCATGGCCCGTTCAAGATGCCAAAGCACGTTTTAGCGAGTTGCTGACCGCTTGCTTGACCCATGGCCCACAAATGGTGACCAAACGCGGCGCTGAGACCGCTGTGCTGGTGCCCTTGCAAGAATGGCGCCGTTTGCAAAGCGTGGAACGCCCCCAATTGAAACAACTGCTGTTGCAAACCGATGTACGCACCACCCAACTGGTACCGCCACGCCAGCAATCCAAGCGGCGCAAGGCCGCGTCTTTGACCTGAAGCCATGTATTTGCTCGACACCCATGTCGTGTCTGAACTGCGCAAACCCAAGCCACACAGCGCTGTACTGGCTTGGTTCAGGTGCGTTGAAGATGCGCAGTTGTTCTTGAGTGCCGTCACGCTGGGCGAGATCCAAGCGGGCATTGAAATCACCCGCCAACAAGACCCCGACAAAGCACAGGCTATTGAGCACTGGCTCAACCAGCTGGCGGCCGCTTACAACGTGTTACCCATGGATGCCACTGCCTTCAGAATATGGGCCAAATTCATGCACCACCAGTCCAACACTGTCTACGAAGACGCCATGATTGCCGCCACCGCGCAGGTGAACAAGCTCACGGTGGTGACCCGCAACACGACAGACTTCAAACGCTTTGATGTGGCTTTGCTCAACCCCTTTCAAACTTAACCATCCACATCCCGCATGTTCGCCACCGCCTTCCTCGACGTCCCCGCCCTGCAAAGCGCCCACGGTACGGTGACCCTGCCCGGCTCGAAAAGCATTTCAAACCGCGTGTTGTTGCTCGCCGCCCTGTGCGAAGGCACGACCACCTTGCATGACCTACTCGACTCGGACGACACCCGCGTCATGCTCAATGCTTTGCGGGCCATGGGCTG
>CAMDJU010000088.1 GCA_945900695.1 Bordetella parapertussis
GCCATGCGCTACCCGCCGCACGGCATTCGCGGCATGGGGGGCGCGCGCGCTTCGCGCTGGGGCCGCTACCCGCAATACGCCCAAGAGGCCAACCAACAAGTGTGTCTGCTGGTACAGGCAGAGACCACCACCGCCTTGAAAAACCTCGACGCCATTGCAGCGGTTGAAGGCGTGGATGGCGTTTTCATTGGCCCGGCCGATTTGTCGGCCTCCATGGGCCATGTGGGCAACCAAACCCACCCCGAGGTCAAGGCCGCGATTGAAGACGCGTTTCGCCGCATCCTCAAAGCGGGCAAGGCCCCCGGCATCTTGACCCCTGACGAAGACTTGTCGCGCCACTACCTTGGCCACGGCGGCTTGTTCATGGCCGTGGGCTTGGACAACAACCTGCTCGCGCGCCACACCAGCGCTTTGTGCCAGCGCTTCAAAAACCCGGGTGCCCCCAGCGCAGCACCGGCCAAAGGCGGCACTTACTGAGGCCCGGCAGCCATGTCGCACGCCGCCGCGCCAGCGCCCGCCAACGCCATCCCCTTGCCACCTTGCCCAGCCCACTTTCACCCCGATGAATGGGCGGCGCGCCAAGAGCTGGCCGCTTGCTACCGGGTGTTTGCCATGCTGGGTTGGGTGGAAATGATTTACAACCACATCACCCTGCGTGTGCCGGACAGCGTGAGTGGTACAGAGAAGCATTTTTTGATCAACCCGTTTGGCCTGCACTACACCGAGGTGACGGCCAGCAATTTGGTGAAAATCAATTTAAAAGGCGAGGTGGTCGACGGCTCAGCCCAGCGCGTCAACCCCGCTGGCTTTGTGGTGCACAGCGCCATCCATGCCGCGCTCGACCAAGCACACTGCGTGATGCACACCCACACCACGGCGGGCTTGGCCGTGGCTTGTTATGAAGGTGGCTTGCTGCCCGACAACTTTTACAGCGCCCAACTGCATGGCATGGTGGCCTACCATGACTTTGAAGGCATCACCGTTCACGCCGATGAGGGCCCGCGCTTGCTGGCCAACATGGGCCAGCACCAGGTGCTGATCTTGCGCAACCACGGCTTGCTGACCTGGGGCAGCACCTTGCCACAGGCATTTGTGCTGCTGTGGACGCTGCAACGCGCTTGCGACGTGCAACTGGCCACCCTGTCCATGGGCCGGGCCATCCCCATCACCCCTGAAGTGGCGGCGCGCTGCGCCCAAGATGCCCTGCAATTTCACCCCGCCCACGGCGCGGGTCAAGATGTGTTTGACGCCATGGTGCGCTTGGCCTTGCGCCAAGACGCGGGGTTTCAGGCATGAAGGTCGCCCTGGTGGGTGCCGGTGCCATTGGCTGCTGGCTGGGTGCGCGCTTGGCGCACCAAAGCCAAACCCCGATCACCTTGAGCGTGTTGGCGCGTGGCGAAAGCCTGCAAGCCATCCAAGCCCAGGGCGTGCAACTGAGCATCGCAGGACAAACCCTGCAAGCCCCGGTTCACGCCAGCGACAAAGCCGCTGATTTGGGCGTGCAAGACCTGGTGTTGGTGGCGCTCAAAGCCCCGGCCTTGAGCGAAGTCGCCGCGCAACTCACCCCCTTGATCGGGCCGAACACCGTGGTGCTGACCGCCATGAACGGCGTGCCCTGGTGGTTTTTGCAAGGGCAAGCGGCGGCATCGGGCCCCTCCCGGCTGCAAACCATCGACCCCGACGGCGTGATCGAGCGCTCTATTCCCGCAACCCAGGTGCTGGGTTGCGTGGTGCACGCCAGTTGCGCCTTGCTCGGGCGCGGCCACGCCAAACACCACTTTGGCAACGGCTTGATCGTGGGCGAACCCCTGGGTGGGCGCAGCGACCGTGCCGAGCGCACCGTCGCCCTGCTGTGCGCAGCCGGCTTTGACGCCACGCTGTCGACCCACATCCAAAAGGACATTTGGTACAAGCTGTGGGGCAATATGACGGTCAACCCCATCAGCGCCATGACCGGCGCCACCACCGACCGGGTGTTGGCCGACCCGCTGGTGCGCACCTTCATGTCGCGCGTCATGCTGGAGGCCCAAAGCATCGGCACCCGACTGGGCCTGCCGATTGACCAACAGCCCGAAGACCGCCACGCCATCACCGCCAAGCTGGGCGCGTTCAAATCCTCCATGCTGCAAGACGTCGAGGCACGCCGCGTGGTGGAGCTCGACGCCTTGGTCAGCGCCGTGCGCGAACTCGGCCAACGAACTGGGGTCGACACGCCCTTCACCGACGCCTTGCTGGGCTTGAGCCGCTTGCACGCCCAAGGCCTGGGCCTGTACCCCGCACTCGGCGGCACCTGAACGCACCCAGGCCCTGCCATGACCGCATCCACCCGGGCCGTCGGCTTGGTCGCGTTTTTCACCTTGATGCTGATCGCCCTGATGATGGGCGCCAACCATGTGGCCGCTCGGCTGGCCTTCAATGACGGCTTGGACGTGGCCACCGGCGTGGCCGTGCGCAGCTGGGTCACCGCCAGCGTGCTCGCTGTGGTGGTGTGGCTGGCGCGGGTGCCTTGGCGCGCCAATGCCGCCCAGGGCAAAGGCCTGCTGATCGTGGGCTTGGCGATTGGCTTGCAAAGTCAATGCCTGTACTCATCGGTGGCGCGCTTGCCGGTCGCCTTGGCCTTGCTGGGATTCAACACTTACCCGCTGTGGACCGCATTTTGGGACCGCGTGCTCTACGGCCGGCGCACCGAACCCGCGGTGCTCAAAGCCATGCCCATCATCTTGCTGGGTTTGGCCTTGGCCTTGGATGTGGTCGGCGCCAGCTCAGGCCTGGGCGCGGCCGACCAATGGCAGGCGATGGGCGTGGGCGTGGCCTTTGCACTGGCCGCTGGCGCGGTGTTTGGTTTGGCCTTGGTATGGACGCAGCACGAAACCCAGGGCGTGGACGGGCGCGTGCGCACCATCGCCACCATGGCCATGAGCGGCGTGGTGGCCCTGGCCGTGATGGCCGGTCAAGGCGGTCCGCATTGGCCCCAAACCAGTCTGGGCTGGGGCGGCCTGGCCGCACTCACCTTTTTATATGGGACCGCGTTCACCATCATGTTCACCGTGCTGCCCAAGCTGGGGGTGTCGGGCCACTCGGCCATCATGAATGTCGAACCGGTATTTGCCCTGGTGCTGGCCTGGGCGGTGCTGGGCCAACACATCGCCCCCATCCAAATTCTGGGTGCTTTGTTGGTGGTGGGTGCGGTGATGGCGCTGGGTTTAAGGAAGGCTTGATCCACCACGGCCTATCGACTCCATCAGCAAAGTCTGAGGATGTCACGGCATTGGGTCTTGGCCTCGGCAGAGATAGCCGCACCACTTGATTTATACGCCATTGGCGCATATGATTTGGCGCATGGAATTCATCGAAACCCAGACGTTCACCCGACTGTTGGCCGGTTTGCTGACGGACGATGAGTACGCCGGTCTTCAAAGTGTCTTGGTGTTGAACCCCGAAGCGGGGGACATCGTCAAAGGGGGCGGGGGCATCCGAAAGCTGCGCCACGCCTTGCCTGGGCGCGGCAAGCGTGGGGGAGTGAGGGTCATTTACTACTGGCTTCGCAAGAATGGGCAAATTTACATGCTGTTGATTTACCCCAAGTCGAAAAAAGACACGCTCGCGGACCGGGAAACCGCCATTTTGTTTGAATTGGTCAAGGAGTTGTGAAGATGGAAAAAGAGTTGTTTGATGACCTGGTACAAAGCTTGAAAGAGGCCAAGACCATTGCCAAAGGTCAAGCGCAAGCCTCGCGGCGATTTATGGTGGCCGCGCCCGATGTCAGGTTGGTGCGAGAGCAAATCGGCCTGACCCAAAGCGAATTTGCACACCTGATGCAAGTGAGCATCAAAACCTTGCAAAACTGGGAACAGCAGCGGCGCACCCCCACGGGCCCAGCTGCCGCCTTGCTCAAGATCGTCATGGCCGCACCCGAGGTGGCGCTGAAAGCCTTGCACGCCTGAAACAAACCCCAAAAGATGGTTGCGTATAACCTCCCACCCGCGGCCCAATGCGATGCGCCTCTAAAAATTAACACAACTAATTCTTAAGCACCGACAACAAACTGCTGTAGTCATCGCGCCAAGGCACAAAACCCGCCCGGGGCTCGATGGCTTGAGCGGCTTGCAGAGCAGGTTGGTCGAAAAACGTGGCGTCGCCACTGACCAGCACCCAACGGGATGAAAACGACAGCTCGCTGTGCAGGCCCTCGTGTTCGACCAGGCGGGCGGTTTTGCCAAAGTGGGTGGCGGCGGTTTGCAACACCGGCAACAGGTCCAAAAAGCGGTTGGTGATGTGCACGGCCAACACACCATCGGGCTTGAGGTGCTTGAAATACAGCGCAAAGGCCTCCCGGGTGAGCAAGTGGATGGGCACCGAGTCGCCCGAAAACGCATCCACCACCAGCACGTCATAGCCCTGGGCGCTTTCGCGCTCCAGCTGCAAGCGGGCGTCACCCAAGACCACCTCGGTGCGGGCCGCTGTGTCGCGCAAATACGTGAATTTTTGCTGCGCCATTTGGATCACCAAGGGGTCGATGTCGTACACGCGGTAAACGTCCCCCTCACGCCCATAGGTGACCAAGGTGCCCACACCCACGCCCACCACGCCCACCTTGAGCGGGCCTTGCGCGGCCTTGGCCAGCAGCGCCATGCCCGCGCCAGCGTTGGGTGTGTAGTAACTGGTGGGTGCGCGCCGGCGCTGTTCGTCGGTGAATTGCTGGCCGTGGATGATCTGGCCGTGCAGCATGCTCAGGTAGCCGCCATCGGCGACCTCGTAGACCTTGAGCGCACCATAAAAATTGCGCGCCATCCAAGCCACGCCTTCGTTGTCCTCCCGGTGGTCTTGCACCCGCACCACGCCCAAGCCCAGCACCAGGGCCACGCCCACCACCCACAAAGGCCTGCGGCCCATTTTGGGCCAATGGCCATGGTGGCCCAGCAACACCACCATCACCACCAAGGCGCTCAGCACCAGGCCCACCGACAACTCGTAGTTGCTGTCGAACCCATAAGGCGCAACCACACCGACAAAAAAGCCGCCCAAAAAGCCCCCCACCGACAACATCAGGTAATACATGGTCAGGTGTTCGCTGCTCGGCTGCTGCCGGGCCAGCTCGCCATGGCAAACCATGCACACCACAAAAAAAGCGCACAGGTTCAAGCCCACGGTGGTGGCAATTGGCCACTCGCCAATGCCCAAGGTGGGCAAGTACGCCAGCAGGCCCAAGGCCAACACAAACAAAGGCAGCCACAGGGCGCGGCGGTACCAGCCTTTGCCCTCAAAACAAAGGATGAATGACAACAGGTACAAGGCCAAGGGCGCAACCCACAGCATGGGAATGGGCGCGATGTTTTCGGTCAAAAAGCTGGTGTCGGCCACCATCAATATGGACGGGCAGGCGGCCAAGGCGACCCACAAGCCGCGCTGGCCCCAAGACACGCTGGAGCCGCCTGGGGCAGCCGCGTCGGCTCCGGCGGACGCAAGGCTGGCGTTGGGCACGCCATGGCCCCGGCCGCGCCAGGCCAAATAAGCGCAAGCCGCCACAAAGCACAAGAACAAGCCCGACCAGGCCCACGACTGCGCCCGCGTGGGCAGCAGCGGCTCGACCGCCAAGGGATAAGCCAACAAGGCCAGCATCGAGCCCAAGTTGGACAAGGCAAACAAGCGGTACGGCACCAGGCCGGTTTGCTCGCGGGCAAACCAAGCTTGCACCAAGGGGCCCGTGGTGGACAGCACAAAGTAGGGCAAGCCAATCGAAGCGGTGAGCAAACCCAAAATGCGCAAGGTGGGGTTTTCGGCGCCATCGGGTTTCCAGGCCTCGCTGGGGGTGATGGGCAGCAGCCACAAGCACGCCAACAGAAGCAGCACATGCAAAACGCTTTGGCGCACTGGAGAGAGGTGGCGCACCAACCAATGGGTGTAGAGGTAACCCAACAGAAGCAACGATTGGAAAAACAGCATGCAGGTGGTCCACACCGACGCCGAACCACCAAACCAGGGCAAGATCATCTTGCCCATCAAGGGCTGCACTTGGAAGAGCAAAAACGCGCTCAAAAAAATCGTCAGGGCATACGCCAACACAGGCGCGCGGGTCGCAGTTTTCATCCAGTCCTTGGGTGCTTGTGGGATTTAAAAAAGAGGTTCAGGCTTCGGTGGTCACCGGCACACGGGCGGCCAAGGCGCACATCAGCTCATAGCCAATGGTGCCTGCAGCGGCAGCGGGTTCGTCGATGGGCAGCACCGCACCACTGGGATCTTGGCCCCACAGCGTGACGGATGCGCCCAATTGGGCGATGGCACCGGCTTGGATCACGGGCTCGAGGTCCACCGCGATCATGTCCATGCTCACCCGGCCCAAGGTTCGGGTGGGCACGCCACTGACCAGCACCGGCGTGCCGGTGGGGCACAAGCGGGGATAGCCATCGGCATAGCCACACGCCACCACACCCATGCGCTGCGCGGCAGTGGCTCGGTAGGTCGAGGCGTAGCCCACGCTGTCGCCGGCGGCCAGGGTTTGCAGGCCAATGAGCTGGCTGCGCAGGCTCATGGTGGGGCGCAAACCCCACTGCGCCAGATGGTTTTGCGGGTGGTCGGGCGAGCTGCCATACAGGGCAATGCCCGGGCGCACCCAGTCGGCCATCACGCTCGCATCCTGGTGGTGGCGCAACAAAGCGGCACTGTTGGCCAGGCTGCGCTCGCCGGGCAGGTCTTGGCAATGCTGGGCAAACACCGCTGTTTGGTGCGCAATGCCGCGCTCGCCATCGGCGTCGCTGAAGTGGGTCATGAGCGACACCTCGTCCACCTGGGGCAAGGCGTTCAAGCGGCTCCACGCGGCGCGAAAGCGGCCAGGCGCAAAGCCCAAGCGGTTCATGCCCGAGTTCATTTTTAAAAACACCCGTTGGGGCAGCTGTGTTTTGTGGCGGCTGAGCATGTCGATTTGCGCATCGCAATGCACCGTGTGCCACAGGTCCAAGCGCGAGCACAGCTCGAGGTCGCGCGCTTCAAACACCCCTTCGAGCAACAAGATGGGCCCGCGCCAGCCCAGGTCGCGCACGCGCTGGGCCTCGTCCAAGTCCAGCAAGGCAAAGCCATCGGCCCCGCGCAAACCTTCATAAACCCGCTCGATGCCATGGCCATAGGCATTGGCCTTGACCACCGCCCAAACCCGCGCATCTTGGGCGCGCGCGCGCAACAAACCGAGGTTGTGCTGCAAGGCGCTGGTGTGGATGGTGGCTTGGATGGGGCGGGGCATGGCGGGGGCATTGTCGCAGGCGCATGTTATAAACCGTCATTCGACCACGGTGCTCAAAATAACAACATCCCGTGCAGTGCTGAACAGGCGCTGACACACCCATCACAAGCCGCGATGCACCTCCCCACAACCCCCCCTTGATTGTTTGGCATGAAGCGCGGTTTTTACACCATCATGGCGGCGCAGTTTTTCAGCTCGCTGGCCGACAACGCCTTGTTCGTGGCGGCTGTGGAGCTGATCAAGGCCTCGGGCGGCGCCGAGTGGCAGCGCGCCGCCTTGGTGCCCATGTTTGCCTTGTTTTATGTGGTGCTAGCACCCTTTGTGGGGGCGTTTGCCGATTCGCGGCCCAAGGGCGATGTGATGTTTGTCAGCAACGCCATCAAGGTGGTGGGTTGTTTGATGATGCTGTTTGGCTCGCATCCCCTGATGGCCTATGCCATTGTGGGCTTGGGCGCGGCCGCTTACTCGCCCGCCAAATACGGCATCTTGACCGAGTTGCTGCCCTCATCGATGCTGGTCAAGGCCAATGGCTGGATCGAGGGGCTGACCATTGCCTCCATCATCTTGGGCGTGCTGGTGGGCGGCCAACTGGTTGGGCCGCATTTTTCGGGCTGGCTGCTGACCCTGGACTTTCCGCTGATCGACACCGGGGTGGACACCGCCCCCGAAGCGGCGATTTGCGTGCTGGTGTTCATATACGCTTTGGCCGCTTGGTTCAACACCCGCATCCCGCACACCGGCGTGGACATGATCCCCTTGCGCAGCAACACCAGCCATAGCCTGGCCCACAACCTGGCCGCTTTGGTGCCCGACTTTTGGCGCTGCAACATGCTGTTGTGGCGCGACAAATTGGGCCAAATCTCTTTGTCCACCACCACCTTGTTTTGGGGCGTGAGCGGCAATCTGCGCTACATCGTGCTGGCCTGGAGCGCGGCGGCGCTGGGCTACACCACCACCCAGGCCTCGGGGCTGGTGGGTGTGGTCGCCATTGGCACGGCGGTGGGCGCGGTGATTGCGTCCATGCGCATGAAGCTGCACCACGCCACCCGCGTCATGCCACTGGGCATTGCCATGGGCGTGGTGGTGCTTGGCATGAACTTCATTGACAACGTGTGGGTGGCCGCGCCGTTTTTGATCATGCTTGGCGGCTTGGGCGGCTTTTTGGTGGTTCCCATGAACGCCTTGCTGCAACACCGGGGCCACAGCCTGATGGGCGCGGGCCGATCCATCGCGGTGCAAAACTTCAACGAGCAAGCCTGCATCTTGGCGCTGGGCTTTTTGTACACCTTCTCCATCGGCATGGGCCTGAGCGCCTTTGGCGCCATCACCGGTTTTGGTTTGATCGTGGCCGGATTCATGTGGCTGATCCAGCGCTGGCACACGTCCAACACCGTGCACCACGCCGCCGAGGTCGATCGGCTGATGAAAATCGCACGCGACGATCACTCACACGGCTGACACCCCAAAGCGCATGCACGCCAGCCCCACTTGGCCGGTTTTGGGCCTGCTGCTCAACGCCTTGGTCTGGGGCTTGTCGTGGTGGCCGTTGCGCGAAATGCAGGCCTTGGGATTGCACCCCCTGTGGTCCAGCGGCCTGACCTTTGGCCTGGCCTTGGTGGTGCTGAGCTTTTGGAAACCCGCCGCTTGGCGACAACTGCTCAACACCCCGGCCCTGTGGACGCTGATGGTCGCCGCCGGCCTGACCAATGTGGGTTTCAATTGGGCGGTGGCCACTGGCGACGTGGTGCGGGTGGTGCTGCTGTTTTATGTGATGCCGGCTTGGTCCATCCCCATCGCATGGTGGGTGCTGGGCGAGCGACCCACGCGGGGTGCGTTGTGGCGCTTGGCCCTGGCCCTGATGGGCGTGGCCCTGGTGCTCAAAACCCCCGACACCCCTTGGCCTTGGCCCGAAAGCGCGTCCGACTACCTGGCCCTCATGGGCGGGGCCAGCTTTGCCTGGACCAGTGCGCTGCTGCGCCGCCACCACGACACCCCATCTGGGGCCCGCATGATCGCCATGTTTGCGGGTGGCAGCGCGCTCTCGCTGGGCTTGGCTGTGGTGTGGGTGGGTTTGGGCCACACCACCTTGCCCCCCGACCTGTCGTGGTGGCCGTATGCGCTGGGCCTGGGGCTGACGTTTTTGGTCTCCAACCTGGCGCTGCAATACGGCGCGGCGCGCCTGAGCGCGCACACCACGGCGCTGGTGATGCTCTCCGAGGTGGTGTTCGCCGCGCTTTCTTCAGTGGCCCTGGGCGTGTCTGAACTGTCGGCCCGCACCCTAATAGGCGGCGGCCTGATCGTGCTGGCCGCGGCCTTGAGCGCCTGGCCCAGCCGGCCCCGCCCCCTCACTCCGGCTTGATGCCGGCGGCTTTGATGATGGCGGCGTTGGAGACCATTTCGTCGCGGATCAAGAGCGAGAGTGCATCAATTCTTTTGTTTATTAGGGGGCTGGCTCCGTGCTTCATCGCCCACCAACTTCTTAAACAACCTGTACTTCAGTTTTAACTTTGTGCTTCAGGCCTGTGACCTTGCGCAACTGGGCGATAGCCGGGCTGTTTTGGCTTTGAGTCAGGGTTGATTTGCTTTTTGTCAGAAACTACATTAAACTTCTGACAAAACTCGCCATGAGCCCACTCGCCCAACACATCCTCGCGCAAGCACAAGCCCTCCCAGAGGGCGGGCTGCTGTCGCCCAAAGCTTTTTTGCACTTGGGGTCGCGCGCGGCGGTTGATCAAACGCTTTCGCGCTTGGCACGCGATGGCAAGCTGCTCAGGGTGGGGCGAGGCGCCTATGCGGTGCCCGTGCAGGGCCG
>CAMDJU010000089.1 GCA_945900695.1 Bordetella parapertussis
AATGATGTAGTAAACCGGAATGGACAGCGATGTGCGTGGCAAGGCGATGGGCACCAGCGTCGCGCCTTGACCCTTCAGGCTTTCAAGCGCTGCATCGATGGGGCTGCGCACATCGGCCGCCAACCCATCGGCAAAAAATTCATTCGGCACACCCACGCGCAAACCCTTCAAAGGCTTGTTCAAGTCGCGCGAAAAATCTTCCGCCTTCACATCCAATGAAGTGGAATCGCGGTCTAAATCAGGGCCACACATGGCGCTCAAAAGCAAAGCGCAGTCCTCGGCGCTGCGCGCCATGGGGCCGGCTTGGTCGAGGCTGGACGCAAACGCCACCATGCCATAGCGCGAGGCGCGGCCATAGGTGGGCTTGATGCCAGTGATACCACAAAACGCCGCCGGTTGGCGGATCGAACCGCCGGTGTCGGTGCCGGTGGCGGCGGGTGTCAGACGCGCAGCCACTGCAGCGGCGCTGCCGCCGGATGAGCCGCCGGGGATGCGGCTCTCATCCCAGGGGTTGGTTACAGCTTGTGGGTTGGCCGATGGCACCGCCACGTTTTCATTGGCCGAACCCATGGCAAATTCATCGCAACTGAGTTTGCCCAAACTCACCATGCCAGCGTCACCCAAGCGCTGCACCACGGTGGCGTTGAAAGGCGAGCGGTAGCCCTCCAAGATGCGCGAACCGGCGGTGGTGGGAAAGTCGGTGGTGACAAAAATGTCTTTGTGCGCGATAGGCACACCGAGCAAGGGCGATGTGTCACCCGCTGCGAGGCGCACATCCGCCGCTTTGGCTTGCGCCAAAGTGACCTCAGAGTCCACGCTCAAAAATGCGTTGTAGCGGTTGCCGCCCAAACGGGCGAGCATGCGCGTGGCCAACTCCACCGCGCTGATGTCTTTGTTTTGCAAGAGCGCCGACAGTTGCGCCACGCCCAAGGTGTGCAGATCGCTCATGGCTTACTCGATCACTTTCGGCACCAAGAACAGGCCGCGTTCCACCGCAGGTGCGCTGCGTTGGTTGGCTTCGCGTTGATTGGCCTCGCGCACCAGATCGTCGCGCAAGCGCAAAGCCATGCCGTCGGTGGCGCTGGGTGCGTGCGCGGCCAAATCGGCCAAAGGCATGGCATCGATTGGGTGGGCCATGGGCACCACGCCGGTTGTGTCCACCTCGCGCATTTGCTCAACGATGGCGAAAAAGTTGTTCAGGCCCTCCAGCATGCGTTGGCTGGCAGGGGGGTCAAAGGATAAGCGGGAGAGTTGCGCCAGGCGCTGGATGTCGGCGGAGGTCAAAGACATGGCGAATTGATTAAAAATTAGGCAAACAACTGGGCAAATCCGTGTTTTGCCGATGTGGCAAAAGCCTTGGTTGACAGGGCGATAGGGTATTATCTCGCCTTTGTGACCCGCACCCTGCGGGTGAATTGATAAGAAACGCACAAGGGTGCATTGAGCGCCCCCGTTAGGACAGACATGTTTGGATCATTTCGTCGGTATTTTTCGACCGATCTGGCAATCGACTTGGGAACAGCCAACACCCTTATTTTTGTGCGCGACCGAGGCATTGTGTTGGACGAACCTTCGGTGGTCTCGATTCGCCACGAAGGCGGTCCTCAGGGCAAGAAAAGCATCCAAGCGGTCGGCCACGAAGCCAAGGCCATGCTGGGCAAGGTGCCCGGCAACATCGAAGCCATTCGCCCGATGAAAGACGGCGTGATCGCCGATTTCACAGTCACCGAGCAAATGCTCAAGCAGTTCATCAAGATGGTGCACCCGCGTTCGCTGTTTCGCCCCAGCCCGCGCATCATCATTTGCGTGCCCTGTGGTTCGACCCAAGTGGAGCGCCGCGCGATTCGCGAGTCCGCCCTGGGCGCTGGGGCTTCCGAGGTGTATTTGATTGAAGAGCCCATGGCCGCGGCCATCGGCGCTGGTTTGCCCGTGTCTGATGCTTCGGGCTCGATGGTGGTCGACATTGGCGGCGGCACCACCGAGGTGGGCGTGATCTCGCTGGGTGGCATGGTCTACAAAGGCAGTGTGCGCGTGGGCGGCGACAAGTTCGACGAGGCCATCATCAACTACATCCGCCGCAATTACGGCATGCTGATTGGCGAGCCCACCGCTGAATCCATCAAAAAACAAATTGGCTCGGCCTTTCCTGGTAGCGAAGTCAAAGAAATGGAAGTCAAGGGCCGCAACCTGTCCGAAGGTGTGCCGCGCTCTTTCACCATTTCTTCCAACGAGATTTTGGAAGCGCTCACCGACCCGCTCAACAACATCGTTTCTGCGGTGAAAAATGCACTGGAGCAAACCCCTCCTGAGCTGGGTGCAGACATTGCCGAACGCGGCATGATGCTCACCGGTGGCGGCGCTTTGTTGCGCGACCTGGACCGCTTGCTGGCCGAAGAAACCGGCTTGCCGGTGTTGGTGGCCGAAGACCCGCTCACCTGTGTGGTGCGCGGTTGTGGGCTGGCCCTGGAGCGCATGGAGCGTTTGGGCTCCATATTCACCAGCGAGTGAGTTACTTTGCACTGTCCACGGGCACGGCACGGTGTCCCAATGGGCCCACGGCGTTGGGCTCTTTTCTTTGTTCTGCTTTGAACCCTTGAAATCCTATGCCACTGGGCACCATTGAACGAAAACCCCCAGCTTTTTTCAAGCATGGGATGTCGTCGTTGTCCAAGTTGGTGGTGTTTTCAATCTTGTCCGTGGTGTTGATGGTGGCCGATGTCCGCTATGGGGTGACCCAACCGTTGCGGGCCACCATTTCTTTGATGCTGTACCCCATGGAATGGTTGTCGATGCGGCCTCAATGGTTGTTCGATGTCGCGGGTCGGTTTTTTGAAGGGCGCGACGATGCCCAAGCCCAGGTGCAAGCCATGACACTCAAGCTGCAACAGCAGGCGTTGCGCTCGGGTCAGGTGGAGCAACTGGCCCTGGAAAACCTGCAACTGCGCCGACTGCTTGAGTTGCGCGAGCGCCTGACCTCCAGCACCTTGGCAGCCGAGGTTTTGTATGACTCGGCCGATCCATTCACCCGCAAAGTGGTGATTGACAAAGGCGCTTTGCAAGGGGTGCAGCCCAGTTCGCCCGTGATGGATGACGCCGGGGTGTTGGGGCAGGTGACCCGTGTCATGCCCTTGGTCAGCGAGGTCACCTTGGTCATTGACCGCGAACAATCCATCCCCGTGCTCAATGCCCGCACCGGCGCGCGGGGCGTGGCTTATGGCGAGGCGGGTGGAGCACCTTTGCTGGAGTTGCGCTACATGGCTTCCAATGCCGACATCGAGGTCGGTGACTTGCTCACCACCAGTGGGGTGGATGCCATCTATCCCCCTGGCGTTCCAGTGGCGGTGGTGGTCAAGGTGGAGCGGCGTGCCGAGTCAGTGTTTGCGCGCATTTTGTGTCAGCCTCAAGGGCGGGTGCAGGGCGCACGCCATGTGATGGTTCTTGAGCCCTTGGGCAAGCAGGTGCCAGCGCGACCACCGTACGAGCGGCCCAGCACCTTGCCCATCAAAGGGGGGCCGCGATGATCATGCCGCGTGGCCAGCAATTGCTGCTGCCTGCCAACCCTTGGTTTATTTTCTTGAGCTTGCTGTCGGCCCAGTTGCTCAACATGGTGCTCAACATGCTGTTGGCGGGCAATGCGGCTTGGGCGCCCGACTTTTTGGCGGTGGTGCTGGTTTTTTGGTGTGTTCATCAACCGCAGCGGGTGGGCATAGGGGTGGCATTTTTCTTTGGCATCTTCAATGATGTGCAGCATTCTTCCTTGTTGGGTCAGCATGCTTTGTCTTATACCGTTTTGGGTTATTGTGCGGTGCTGATCCATCGTCGCTTGCTGTGGTTCAAAGAGCCTTCGCAGTCCTTGCAGGTGTTGCCTTTGTTCGTGCTCGCCCATGTGCTGGAGTTATTGGTGCGCATGCTCTCGGGCAGCTTGTTTCCAGGTTGGTGGGTGTTGTTGGCCCCAGTGTTGGAGGCCTTGGCCTGGCCGCTGGTGTCGGTGTTTTTGCTGGCCCCCCAACGGCGTGCGCCTGACCCTGACGAAAACCGACCGCTATGAGCATTTTGCGCAACGTCGAAGTTGAATTGCGCCGTTTTCGTTCCCGTGTCTTGGTGGCATCGGTGGCGGTGGTGGTGGCATTTTCCTTGTTGGCGTTTCGCTTGGCCTATTTGCAAATCTATCGTTATGAAGATTTGAACGAACAAGCTGAAGGCAATCGCACAGCCATTGTTCCCATTGTGCCCAACCGGGGCGTGATCATGGACCGCAACGGCATTGTGCTGGCCACCAATTACTCGGCCTATACCTTGGAGATCACACCCTCTAAAGTGGCCCAACCCCTGGACGCCCTGATTGATCAATTGGCCACGGTGGTGGAGATCCAAGGCCGCGACAGGCGCCGCTTTAAAAAGCTGGTTGATGAGTCGAAAAGCTTTGACTCTGTGCCCATTCGCACCCGCCTCACCGATGAAGAGGTGGCGCGCTTTGCCGCACAGCGCTACCGGTTTGCGGGGGTTGAAATCCAGGCCCGTTTGTTCCGCAACTACCCCTACGGCGACATGGCCAGCCATGTGATTGGCTATATCGGCCGCATCAACACCAGTGAAAAAGCCAAGATCGAAGACTCCGATGACGCCGCCAACTACCGCGGCACCGATTACATTGGCAAACTGGGTGTGGAGCAAAGCTACGAGCGTGAACTGCACGGCATCACCGGCGTGCACGAGATGGAGACCTCGGCCCGCGGGCGTGCGGTGCGGCGCTTGAGCAGTATCCCGGCCAAACCCGGCGACACGGTGATGTTGGCGATCGACATCAAGCTGCAAAAATTGGTGGAAGACCTGTATGGCAATCGCCGTGGTGCCTTGGTGGCCATCGACCCCAAAACCGGCGAGGTATTGGCCTTTGTCAGCAAACCCACCTTTGACCCTAATTTGTTTGTCGAGGGCATTGACTCTGAAAACTGGCAAGCGCTCAACGAGTCGTTGGACAAGCCTTTGCTCAATCGGGCTTTGCGCGGCACCTACCCGCCTGGCTCTACCTACAAGCCTTTCATGGCCTTGGCGGCCTTGCAAACAGGCAAGCGCAACCCTGCGCAACAAATAGCTGACCCTGGATTTTTTCAATTTGGCAACCACCGTTTTCGCGATGACAAAGAAGGCGGCCATGGTGTGGTTGACATGTACAAGTCGGTGGTGCAGTCGTGTGACACCTATTACTACTTGTTGGCCCGCGACATGGGCGTGGACTTGATCCACGAGCAAATGAAACCATTCGGTTTTGGTCAACTCACGGGCATTGATATTTTGGGCGAGTCGCGTGGCATCTTGCCCTCCACCGAATGGAAGCGCACCACCTACCGCAAGCCTGAGCAGCAGCGCTGGTATTCTGGCGAAACCATTTCTTTGGGCATTGGCCAGGGTTACAACAGTTTCACCATGCTGCAACTCGCACATGCCACCGCTACCTTGGTCAACAATGGCTTGAAGATGAAGCCCCACCTGGTGCGCGAAGTGATGGATGTGGAGACCAAAAGCGCAACCCCGGTGGCCAAAGAGCCGATTGGCCAATTGCCTTTGACAGCTGAAAACATAGACTTCATTCGCAAGACCTTGGTGGGTGTGAATATCGAGGGCACATCGGCCTCGAGTTTTGCCGGCGCCCCGTACACCAGTGGTGGAAAAACCGGCACGGCGCAGGTGTTTACTGTGAAGCAAAACGAAAAATACAACGCCGCGCGCATTGATGAGCGCTTGCGTGACCATGCCTTGTTCATGGCCTATGCCCCAGCGGAAGAGCCGCGGATAGTCTTGGCCATGGTGGTGGAAAACGCGGGCTTTGGGGCGCAAAATGCGGCACCGATTGCACGGCGTGTGTTTGACTTTGTGATCCAAGGCCTGTACCCGGCCGAGGAAGACATCTTGGCCGTGCAGCGTGGCCAAGCGACCCGCCCCACGGGCAAACCCCGCGAGGTGGCCACCATGCCCTGGCCGCCGCGCCCCGCAGCGCCCAAAGTTGATCTGCCCACCGATGCCAAGGCAGCACCTTCAAGCCCCTTGGGCGCACGCAAGGCACCGACGGTGCTGGGCCATGCCTTGTCAACCGATCCGGCGTCGCAGCGGGGTCTTCGCTTGGCCCAAACCCTCAGCGAATAAAGGCGTCCCAGCCGGTTTTGGCGATCAGCGCGGTCACCACCAGCACAAACACCCATCGTACAAAACCCGCGCCATGTTTCAGGGCCATGCGCGTACCCAACCAACTGCCCAGCACATTGGCCACAGCCAGATAAAACGCGATGTGCCACCACACATGGCCTTTGAGTGTGAACAACAGCAAAGCCGCCAAGTTGCTGGCGGTGTTGAGCACTTTGGCGTGGGCCGATGCGTTCAAGAAGTCATAGCCCAACACGCGCACCAGGGCAAACACCAAAAAACTGCCGGTGCCAGGGCCAAAAAAACCGTCGTAAAAACCCAGCACCAAGCCCAGCACTGCAAAGGCACTTGCTTCGGTGCGTCCCGACCAGCGCGGAGCATGTTCGCGGCCCATGTCTTTGCGCGCCAAGGTGTAGATGAGCACCGCCAACAACACCAGCGGCAAGGCGCGGCGCAAAAAGGTGGGGTCAATTTCAGTCACCGCCCAAGCGCCCAACCAGGCCCCGGCCAAAGCCGCACCTGCACCCGGCCCCACGGCCGACCAGCGCAAATCGATGCGTCGGCTGTATTGCCAGGTTGACCATGAAGTGCCCCACACCGATGCGCTTTTGTTGTTGCCCAGCAAGCTGGCCGGGTGTGCCAGCGGGTAAGTGGCAAACAAGGCCGGCACCAAGACCAGGCCACCGCCGCCCACAATCGCGTCGATGAAACCGGCCAAAGCCGAGGCCAGAGAAACCAGCAAGACATCCATGAGCGGTATTGTCCTTTGTGCCAATGCACAAAAAAAAGCACCGCCGCAGCGGTGCTTGGGATCGAACACCTTGTTGGGTGTTTCTTGGGTCTTGTCTCCTCGGACCCTCGTGTCCAGCCCACAGGCCGGATCGAGTGGTCTCAATGTATCTGCAAGGTGAGGCCTTTTTTCTAGGGGCTTTCCCGCGATGGGGAAAGCACGGGTTCAAGCCTGCGCTTGCGCCTCCAACGCCAGCCATTCAGCGGCTTTTTCGGCCAGCATCAGCACAGGGCTGTTGGTGTTGCCGCTGGTGATGGTGGGCATCACACTCGCATCCACCACCCGCAGGCCCTGCACCACGCCACCACGCCCATCGCGCACCCGCAACTCGGGGTCTACCACCGCCAGCGGGTCGTCCAAGCGGCCCATGCGCGCCGTGCCCACGGGGTGGAAGATGGTGGTGCCAATGTCGCCGGCCAGCCGCGCCAAGTCCTCGTCGCTTTGGAACTGCGTGCCAGGCTTCCATTCCTCGGGTTGGTACTTGGCCAGCGCTGGTTGCGCGGCAATGCGGCGGGTGATGCGCAGCGAGTCGGCGGCCACTTGGCGATCGGCATCGGTGCTGAGGTAGTTGGGGGCAATGAGTGGTGCTTGGGCGAAGTTGGCGCTTTGGATATTCACCGTACCTCGGCTGGTGGGGTTCAGGTTGCACACACTGGCGGTGAACGCTGGGAAAGGGTGCAGCGGTTCGCCAAAGGCGTCCAGGCTCAAGGGTTGCACGTGGTATTCGATGTTGGGCCAAGGCTGCGACGGGTCGCTGCGGGTGAAGGCACCGAGCTGAGAAGGTGCCATGCTCATGGGGCCGCTTTGCTTGAACAAATATTCCAAGCCAATCGTGGCTTTGCCCCACCAACTGTTGGCCAAGGTGTTGAGCGTTTTCACGCCCTTGACCTTGAACACCGCGCGGATTTGCAAATGGTCTTGCAGGTTCTCACCGACACCGGGCAAGTCCACCACTGATTTGACGCCGTGCTGTTGCAACAAAGCGCCTGGGCCAATGCCAGAGAGCTGCAAGAGTTGCGGCGAACCAATGGCGCCTGCGGTGAGCACCACCGACTGGGCAGCATGCGCGGTCACCATTTCAAGGCCGTTCCACACCTCTACCCCCGTGCAGCGTTGCTGGCCGTTGGCCGAGGTTTTCATCAGCAATTTGGACACTTGCGCTGAGGTCCACAGCTCAAAATTGGGTCGACCATAGCAAGTAGGGCGCAAAAACGCTTTGGCGGTGTTCCAGCGCCAACCGCTCTTTTGGTTCACCTCGAAGTAGCCCACCCCTTCGTTGGTGCCTTGGTTGAAGTCGGCGGTGGCGGGAATGCCTGATTGCACCGCAGCTTGGGCAAAGGCGTCCAGCACGTCCCAGCGCAAGCGCTGTTTTTCGATGCGCCATTCGCCACCGGCGTTGTGGTGGCGCAAGGTCTGGTGGTAAACGCTTTGGCCTTGGGTCAGCACATCGCTTTTGTGGCCCTTGGCGCCGTGCAAAGCGTTGGCCCCTAGATAGTGGTCTTCGTGCAGCTTGAAGTAAGGCAAGCTGCTGTCCCAGCGCCAGCGCGCATCGCCCGTCACCTCGGCCCAGTGGTCGTAGTCGCGCGCTTGGCCGCGCATGTAAATCATGCCGTTGATGCTGGAGCAACCACCCAAAACCTTGCCGCGCGGGTAGCGCAGACTGCGCCCGTTCAGCCCAGCAGCAGGCTCGGTGTTGTAGAGCCAATCGGTGCGCGGGTTGCCAATGCAATACAAATACCCCACAGGGATGTGCACCCAGTGGTAATCGTCTTTGCGCCCCGCTTCGATCAACAACACGCGCTTGCTGGCGTTGGCACTCAAGCGGTTGGCCAGCAAGCAGCCTGCGGTGCCTGCACCGACGATGATGTAGTCGAAGGTGGTGTCGTTCATGCGGATGTTTGGCGTTGTGCGCTGTGGGTCACGGGCTTATTTTGAGGTGGGCATGACAAACTCAGCGCCCTTGCCAATGCTCTCGGGCCAGCGCTGCATGATGGACTTTTGCTTGGTGTAAAAACGAACGCCCTCTTCGCCGTAGGCGTGCATGTCGCCAAACAGCGAGCGCTTCCAACCGCCAAAGCCGTGCCAAGCCATGGGCACAGGGATGGGCACATTGATGCCGACCATGCCAACCTGTATGCGCCGACTGAATTCGCGCGCCACGTTGCCGTCACGTGTGAAGCAAGACACGCCATTGCCAAACTCGTGGTCGTTGATGATTTGCACCGCCGTGGCAAAGTCGGGCACGCGCACGCAGGCCAGCACGGGGCCGAAGATTTCTTCTTTGTAAATCTTCATGTCGGTGGTCACATGGTCGAACAGCGTGCCGCCCATCCAAAAGCCTTTGTCGCAGCCGGCGCCTGCTGATGCGCCCTTGAAGCCACGGCCATCGACCAACAACTTCGCGCCTTCTTTTTCGCCTTGAGCGATATAGCCGGTGATCCGGTCGTGAGCGGCTTGGGTGACGATGGGGCCCATCTCGGCGGCCAGGTTTTCACCGTTGAGCACTTTCAATGTTTGGGTGCGCTCAATCAGTTTGGGCATGATGCGCTCACCCACATCGCCCACCAATACGGCGACCGAAATGGCCATGCAGCGCTCGCCTGCTGAGCCGTAGGCGCTGCCGATCAGGGCGTCGACCACTTGGTCAAGGTCGGCGTCGGGCATGACCACCATGTGGTTTTTCGCGCCACCCAGTGCTTGCACCCGCTTGCCGTGGTGGGCGCCGGTCTCGTAAATGTAGTTGGCAATCGGGGTTGAGCCCACAAAGCTGATGGCTTTCACATCGGGGTGCACCAAGAGCGCGTCCACTGCCTCTTTGTCGCCTTGCACCACGTTGAACACGCCATCGGGCAAACCGGCTTGTTTGAGCAAATCGGCCATCAGCAGCGCAGGCGTGGGATCGATGGGGCTGGGTTTGAGCACAAAGGTGTTGCCCGCA
>CAMDJU010000090.1 GCA_945900695.1 Bordetella parapertussis
TCTTTGGCCGGCGTGGGCACCACCATGATGATTTCGCCCACACCCGCCACATGGGCTGGGATGGCGTTCATCAACACGCTGGAGGGATAAGCCGCTTTGCCACCCGGCACATAAATGCCCACGCGGTCTAAGGGCGTGACTTTTTGACCCAGCAGCGTGCCGTCGGCGTCGCGGTATTGCCAGCTCTCGCCCGAGGCTTTTTTCTGCGCCTCGTGGTAGCTGCGCACCCGCGCGGCAGCGTCTTGCAAGGCTTGTTGCTGAACCTTGGGCAAGCCCTCGAAGGCAGCTTTCAGCTCGGCTTGGGTCAACTCCAGCGCCGCCATATGGGCGGCCTTCAAACCATCAAACCGCTCGGTGTATTCAAGCACCGCCGCGTCACCACGCGCTTTCACATCGGCCAAGATCTCGGCCACACGCTGCTCGATGGCGGCATCGGTATCGGCCGACCAATGCAGGCGCTGTTGAAACAAGGTTTCAAAGTCAGCTTGGGCAGTGGACAGGCGCAGCGGGCGGGCGTTCATGGAAAAGGGTGGATGGTCACAAGTTCAAGGGGGAAACACGGGTGCAATGGGTCGTGTGTCATCAGGTCCGGCGATCAAACTGCGTTGCGCGCCGCAATGGCTTGGGCAAAGGCATCAATCAAGGGGCGCATGCTGGCCATCTTGAGTTTGAGCGAGGCCTGGTTGACCACCAAACGCGAGCTGATGTCCATGATGTGTTCAACCTCGACCAATTGGTTGGCCTTGAGGGTGCTGCCCGTCGAGACCAAGTCCACGATCGCGTCGGCCAACCCCGTGAGGGGCGCCAACTCCATGCTGCCGTAGAGCTTGATGAGGTCCACATGCACCCCCTTTTGGGCAAAGAACTGGCGCGCAATGGCGGTGTATTTGGTGGCCACCCGCAGGCGCGAGCCTTGTTTGACGGCTTGGGCATAGTCAAACCCTTGGCGCACGGCCACGCTCATGCGGCAGCGGGCGATTTGCAAATCAAGGGGTTGGTACATGCCCTCGCCGCCGTGCTCGATCAAGGTGTCCAAGCCCACCACGCCCATGTCGGCACCACCGTGGCTGACGTAAGTGGGCACATCGGTGGCGCGCACCAACACCACCCGCACATGGGCTTGGTTGGTGGCCAAAATGAGTTTGCGCGAAGTGTCCGGGTCTTCCAACACCTGAATCCCTGCCGCTTGCAAAAAGGGCATGGTTTCTTCAAAGATGCGGCCTTTGGGCAAGGCCAGGGTGACGGTCATTGGATTCTTTCAATGTCTGCACCCAAGGTGCGCAGTTTGTCTTCCATGCGGTCGTATCCGCGGTCCAGATGGTAAATGCGATCGACCACGGTTTCGCCCTCGGCCACCAAGCCCGCGATCACCAAACTGGCCGAGGCACGCAAGTCGGTGGCCATCACCGTGGCACCGGAAAGCTGCTGAACGCCTTCGACCAAAGCCACCTTGCCCTCGATTTGAATGTGTGCGCCCAAACGAACCAACTCATTGACGTGCATGAAGCGGTTTTCAAAAATCGTCTCGGTTACCTTGCTCGTTCCTTGGGCCACCGCATTGAGCGTCATGAACTGCGCTTGCATATCGGTGGGAAAGCCCGGGTATTCGGTGGTGCGAAAGTGCTGGGCCTTCAGATATTGATGGGCGGGCGCAGTGGCGCGCACCCGCAAGCCGCCAGGGACATCCTCAACAACCACGCCCGCATCGCGCAATTTGTCGATCACCGATTCCAAGTGGTCGCCGCGCGCATGCTGCAGCACCACATCGCCACCAGCGGCGGCCACAGCGCACAAAAAGGTACCGGCTTCAATCCGGTCGGCCACCACTTTGTGGGTGGCACCATGCAACTGGTCCACGCCTTGGATGTGGATGCGGCTGGTGCCATGGCCTTGGATCTTAGCGCCCATGGCGATGAGCAGCTCGGCCAAGTCGGGGATTTCGGGCTCTTGGGCTGCGTTTTCCAGAACTGTCTCACCTTGGGCCAAACAGGCCGCCATGAGGAAGTTTTCGGTGCCGGTGACAGTGACCATGTCGGTGGCGATGCGCGCACCGCGCAAGCGGCTGCGCCCAGGCGGCAGCTTGGCCAACAGATAGCCGTGCTCGACGTCGATCACCGCCCCCATGGCCTGCAAACCCTTGATGTGTTGGTCCACCGGACGCGACCCAATGGCGCAACCACCCGGCAACGACACCTTGGCATGGCCGCAGCGCGCCATCAACGGGCCCAGGGCCAGCACCGATGCGCGCATGGTTTTGACCAAGTCATATGGGGCTTGGGGGTTGTTCAAGGTGGCGGCGTTCAAGGTGACCGAGCCGTCCTCGCCACGCTCCGCGCTCACCCCCATGTTGCGGATCAAGCGCAGCATGGTGGCCACATCTTTCAAGCGCGGCACGTTGTGAAGCGTCAGGGGCTGGGCCGTCAACAAGGCGGCACACAGTTCGGGCAAGGCGGCATTTTTGGCCCCAGAGATGGGGATTTCGCCGTACAAGTGCCGACCGCCTCGGATGCGCAATTTGTCCATATGGGGCTTTGTGATGGCTGTGGATCAGGCCTGGTTGGCCCATTCGCTGGGGGTATAAGTTTTCATGGACAAGGCATGAACCTCGTCGGTTTGCATTTTTTGGCCCAAAGTGGCGTACACCTTTTGGTGGCGCTGGATCAGGCGCAGACCCTCAAATTGGGTGGACACGATGGTGGCGTACCAATGGCGGCCATCACCCTCGACACTCAGGTGTTGGCAGGGCAATTGGCTGGCAATGATGGCCTCAAGTTGGTCAGATGTCATGGGGTTTATCCGCGAATTTTGAAACCGATGCGCAACAGATGCAAGGCCGTGGCACTGATCAGCACCGTGCAACTGCCCACCACGGCCAAGCTGAGCCAAGGCGAAACATCGCTGGCGCCAAAAAAGCCATAGCGAAAACCATCGATCATGTAAAAGAAAGGGTTGAGGTGGCTCAGCGTCTGCCAAAACGGGGGCAAGGAGTGGATGGAATAAAACACGCCACTCAAAAACGTCATGGGCATGATGATGAAGTTTTGAAAGGCGGCCATTTGGTCAAACTTCTCGGCCCACAAACCAGCGATCACACCCATGGAGCCCAACATGGTGGCCCCCATGATGGCAAACAACACAATCCACTGGGGCGCGACAAATGACAGCGGCGTGAACCAGCCAGTGACCACAAACACCCCCAAGCCGACGGCCAAACCGCGCACCACCGACGAGCCCACATAGGCCAAAAACCAGCTCCAGTGGTTCAACGGGGTGAGCATCAAAAACACCAAGTTGCCCATCATCTTGCTTTGGATCAGCGACGACGAGCTGTTGGCAAAGGCGTTTTGCAACACGCTCATCATGACCAAGCCAGGCAGCAAAAAAGCGGTGTAGGTGATTTGGTCATAGACCTTGACCCGGTCTTCGAGCACATGGCCAAAGATCAACAAGTACAGCATCGCGGTCATCACGGGGGCGGCCACCGTTTGGAAGCCGACCTTCCAAAAACGCAGGATTTCTTTGTAGAACAGGGCTTGCCAACCGGTCATGGCGCCACCTCCGCAGCGGCGTCGCAGGGGGCCTGGGCGCCCTCGCCCATGACTTGCAAGAACACATCTTCCAGGTCAGCTTTGCGGATTTCCACGTCCTCGGCCACCAATCCCGCTTGCCGAACCGCCGCCAGGTAGTGCTCAATTTCGGCCGCGTTGTGGGCCGGAAACTGCACGATGCGTCCGGTCACGCGGGCGCGTTGGGCCAACTCTGGGGGCAGTTGGGCGTCGAGCTTGAAGCGAAGCACATTGCTGGATGCGGCTTTGAGCAACTCGCTGGTGCGCTCCAGGGCCACCACACGCCCTTGTTTGAGCATGGCCAGACGGCCACACAAGGCCTCGGCCTCTTCCAAATAATGGGTGGTCAACAGCACCGTGTGGCCATCGCGGTTCAAGCGGGCGATGAACTGCCACAGGGTTTGGCGCAATTCCACATCCACCCCAGCGGTGGGCTCGTCGAGCACGATCACCGGGGGCTTGTGCACCAAGGCCTGGGCCACCAGCACGCGCCGCTTCATGCCACCTGAGAGCTGGCGCATATTGCTGTTGGCCTTGTCGCTCAGGCCCAGGTGGTGCAGCAATTCGTCGATCCAGGCATCGTTTTTGCGGATGCCAAAGTAACCCGACTGAAACCGCAGCGCCTCGCGCACATTGAAAAACGGGTCAAACACCAGCTCTTGGGGCACCACGCCCAACAGTCGCCGCGCCTGTGCGGCCTGGGTTTGCACATCACAGCCCAGCACCTGGGTGCGGCCTGAACTGGCTTGGGTCAAGCCAGCCAAAATGCTGATCAAGGTGGTTTTACCGGCCCCATTGGGACCTAGCAATCCGAAAAACTCGCCCTCTTGAACCGCCAGGCTGACGCCGTCAAGGGCCTGCAAGGGGCCGCGGGGCGTTTGGAAAATTTTGGAAACAGCGTCGAAAGAAATGGCGATCATGTGTATTGATTTTATGTGTGCGGGGCTGACCCGCTGTGGATCGCGCTGCGGCCACTGTGGGTGGCCTGTGGGTCGGGGTGTCACCCGTCAGGGGAAAGGGTCAGGGCACGCCTCAGGCACTTGGGTGCAACCCCAAAAAGTCGGCCACGCCATAGACCTGGGCCAAGGTGTGCAATCGCTCGGGCAAGCCCTCTATCACCAATTTGGTGCCCCGCTGTTGGGCTTGGCGGGCACAAGCGAGCAATACGGCCAACGTGGATGAATCGAATTGTTGCAAGCCACTGGCATCCAGGTGCGCCTGGGCCTGGGCTGGCCAGTGCTGCACCAATTGGCGCACAACACCAGGGGCTTGGGCGTGGGTCACCACGGCAGGCAGGGCGAACATGGCTTATTTTTTGGCGTTGCTGCGGTTGCGCTCGGCCAAGGTGTTGATCAAGCCGTCGATGCCCTTGGCATTGATCTCTTCGGCGAACTGACTGCGGTAGGTGTCGATCAACCAAATGCCCATGACATTGAGGTTATAGATTTTCCAGCCCGCGCCTTGGCCTGGGGTTTTCTCCAAGCGATAGTCCAGCTGAATGGGGTCGCCACGGCCTTTGAGTTCGGAGCGCACCAGCACTTCGGTGTCGGTTGCCGCACCGCGCAGCGGTTTAACGGTGACGGTTTGGTCGCTGATTTGGGTCAGGGCGCCCGAATAAGTTCGCACCAGAAGGATTTTGAACTCCTCTTGCAAGCGGCTTTTCTGCTCGGGGGTGGTTTGACGCCAAGCCGGGCCCACGGCCGCTGCGGTCATGCGCTGAAAGTTCAAGTGAGGCAATACCCGCGCATCCACCACCGAAGCGATGTAATTCATGTCGCCCGCTTTGAGCATTTTGTCGTTGCGCACCAGCTCGACCATTTCGCCGGTGAAGCGACGCACAAAGGCGTCAGGCGCTTCGTCAGCCGCCCATGCAGGCGCAGCGCAAGCGCTGACGGACAGAAACAAACCTAAAAGGTGTCGGCGAGTGAGCAAAGGGGCAGGTGTCATGGCTTGGGTGCTGGGCTGGCTGGGGCTGGCTTGCGATTATCAGGCAGCTCGGGCTGGTCGGGGGGGTCGCCGTCATACACGTCAGAACGGCGCTTTTGCAGCCACACCTGTCGGGTGAAGGTGTATTTGTCCAAGGCCACTTCGTTGAGCATATCGCCCGCCTGCAAATAGCTGGCGCGGCGGTCGAGCAAACGCAAACCAAACACACCGCCATAGGCCCAAGGATCACTGATTTGGCCAATCGGGTCACCGACAGTTATCTCCATCGCTGTGCCACCCGCGTCGCGCAGCGTGGAGGGGCCCAGCAAAGGCAGGACCAAATAAGGACCAGGCGGCATGCCCCAGTAACCCAAGGTTTGGCCCAGGTCTTCTTTGTTGCGATCCAGGTTCATGTCGCTGGCCACATCGAGCACGCCAAACAAACCAAACACCGTGTTGACGGCCACCCGGCCACTGGTCTCCAAGGCTTGCCTGGGCTTAAATTGCAACAAGTTGTTGAACACCGACCACACATCGCCCAAATTGGCAAAAAAGTTGCGCACACCGGTGCGCACTGGGTCTGGGGTGTGCTTTTTATAGGCAGTGGCCAAGGGTTTGAGCGCAGCCTCGTCAACCGCGGTATTGAAGCGATCAATCGATCTGTTCATGGGCTCCAAGGGGTCGCTGGGGATGGCCGTTGGCCCGGTGGCGCAGGCGGTGAACAACACCAACACAGCGCTGGTGAGCGCCAGACGGGTGGCCAAACGCCAAGTGGCTGCGATCACGGCTTGCTGCCTTCGCCATCTTTGCCAGAGGCGGCTTTGTCGTACAAAAACTTGCTGATGAGGTTCTCCAGCACCACTGCCGACTGGGTGCTTTGCACGGTGTCGCCCGCAGCGAGGTTTTTCTCTTCGGAGCCGGCCTCGATGCCGATGTATTGCTCACCCAGCAAGCCGCTGGTGAGGATTTTCAGCGAGCTGTCTTTGGGAAACACATAACGCGACTCCAAGGCCATGGTGACACGGGCTTGGTAAGAGGCGTCGTCAAAGCTGATCGACTCCACCCGCCCCACCACCACGCCAGCGCTTTTGACCGCCGCTTGCCTTTTCAACCCGCCAATGTTGTCGAACTTGGCGCTGACCTTGTAGCTGGACTGGAAGCTGGCACTGAGCAAATTGGCCGACTGCAAGGCCAGGAACAAAATGGCCGCCGCCCCCAGCATGACAAACAAACCCACCCAAACGTCATTTTTTGATCGCTGCATCACACCACCCTTGTCAAAGACTGAACATCAGCGCGGTCAGGACAAAGTCCAAGCCCAGCACCGCCAATGAAGCCACCACCACCGTTTGGGTGGTGGCGCGCGAAACACCCTCGGGTGTGGGCTGTGCCTCGTGGCCTTGGTACAAGGCGACAAAGGTCACCGTGATGCCAAAGACCAAGCTTTTGAGCACACCGTTGCCCACATCTTTCCACACATCCACACCGGACTGCATTTGGCCCCAAAAGGATCCGGCATCCACCCCGATCATGACCACACCCACCACCCACGCGCCCATGATGCCCACTGCGCTGAACACCGCTGCCAGCACGGGCATGGCCAACACCCCCGCCCAAAAGCGCGGGGCCAGGATGCGTTGCACCGGATCCACGGCCATCAAATCCATGGCGCTGAGTTGCTCGCCGGCTTTCATCAAACCAATTTCTGCGGTGAGCGAGGTGCCCGCACGGCCCGCAAACAACAAGGCACTGACCACTGGCCCCAATTCGCGCACCAAACTGAGCGCCACCAACAACCCCAAAGCCGATGAAGAGCCGTAACGCTGCAAGGTGTAATAGCCCTGCAAGCCCAACACAAAACCCACAAACAAACCCGATACCGCAATGATGGCGAGCGAATGGTTGCCCAAGAAATGGACCTGGTCCACCACCAAACGCCAGCGGCGCAGGCTCACCCCCAACATGCCCACCAAGCGCACCATCAAGCGAGAGGCGTGGCCCAGATCGGCGAGTTTGCGCCGCGTCCACCAACCCCAATCGGCAGCACGGTACCAACTCATGCGCGCCCCCTGGGTTGGCGTGGTGCGCTAGCGCCGAAATCGCTGGCCACATCCGGGCCAGGGTGGTGAAAGCGCACGGGGCCATCGGGGGCTGCGGTGACAAACTGGTGCACCAAGGGGTCGGCGCTTTGTCGCACCTGGTCGGGCGTGCCTTGGGCAGCAATGCGCCCGTTGGCCAAGATGATGACCTGGTCGGCGATGCGGAAGGTTTCTTCCAGGTCGTGCGATACGATGATGCTGGTCAGGCCCAGGCTGTCATTGAGTTGGCGGATCAAGCGCGCCGCCGTGCCCAAAGAGATCGGGTCCAGGCCGGCAAAAGGCTCGTCGTACATGATCAGCTCGGGGTCCAGGGCCATGGCCCGGGCCAAAGCCACACGGCGCGCCATGCCGCCGGAAACTTCACTGGGCATCAAGTCGCGCGCACCGCGCAGGCCCACGGCCTGCAATTTCATCAGCACCACGTCGCGGATCAACTCCTCGCCCAAGTCGGTGTGCTCGCGCAAGGGAAAGGCCACGTTATCAAACACACTCAAATCCGTGAACAACGCCCCAAACTGAAACAGCATGCCCATGCGCCGACGCGCCAGGTACAAGGCGGGTTGCGCCAAGGCACCCACATCTTGGCCGTCAAACAGCAACTGACCCGATTGGGCGCGGTACTGGCCGCTGATCAAGCGCAAAACCGTTGTTTTGCCGCCGCCAGACGCGCCCATCAGTGCTGTGACCTTGCCCCGGGGCACTTCGAAGCTGACGCCATCCAGAATGCGCCTTTCACCATAGCCAAAGCACAGGTCTTTGGCCAGCACGAGGGGTGAGGTATGCATCTTGAGGGGTGTGTGTGATGGGCTGCCCCCAAGGAACTTGAGGCAGGGGGCGGATTGTAATTCCAAGGTTTACGTGCCTGCCCAGGCCCCGCATCAACGCGGCAAAGCGCTCTCACCCATCAGGTACTGGTCAATGGTGCGAGCAGCTTGGCGGCCTTCGCGGATGGCCCACACCACCAGCGACTGGCCGCGACGCATATCGCCAGCGGCAAACACCTTGGGCACATTGGTGAGGTAGCCACTGCCCTCCTCGGTGTGGGCTTTGGCGTTGCCACGGGCGTCTTTGTCCACACCAAAGGCTTCGAGCACGCTGGCCACAGGGTTGGTAAAGCCCATGGCCAGCAGCACCATGTCAGCTGGGTAGTCTTTTTCGGTACCCGCCACCTCGCTGAGCTTGCCGTCTTTCATTTCCACATGCACGGTTTTCAGGCCCGTGAGTTGGCCGTTTTTGCCCATAAAGGCTTTGGTGGAAATGGCGAACTCGCGTTGCAAAACACCTTTTTCAGTGCCCTCTTCATGGCTGGAACTGGTGCGCAATTTCAGCGGCCAATAAGGCCACACCATCGGTTTGTCTTCTTGCTCGGGGGGCATGGGCATGACTTCGAACTGGGTCACGCTGGCCGCGCCGTGACGGGTGCTGGTGCCCACGCAGTCAGAGCCGGTGTCGCCCCCGCCAATGACAATGACGTGTTTGCCATCCGCACGCAACTGGTCTTTGAATTTGTCGCCCGCATTGACTTTGTTTTGCTGCGGCAAAAACTCCATGGCGAAATGGACACCTGTCAGTTCACGCCCAGGCACAGGCAAATCGCGCGAAACTTCAGAGCCGCCGCTCAAGAGCACCGCATCGAATTCTTTTTTCAGCTGATCGGCGCTGATGGTTTCTTGGGCCCAATTGGTGACCTTGCTGTCCTTGGGCCAGTGACCGACCAACACGCCGGTTTTGAAGACCACACCCTCGGCCTGCATTTGTTCTACTCGGCGATCGATGTGGCTTTTTTCCATTTTGAAATCGGGAATGCCGTAGCGCAACAAGCCGCCCACGCGGTCGTTTTTCTCGAACACGGTGACGGCATGGCCCACGCGCGCCAACTGCTGCGCCGCCGCTAAGCCAGCAGGACCCGCACCGATGACGGCCACTTTTTTACCTGTCTTGGTAGCTGGCGGCTGGGGCTTGACCCAGCCCTCGGCCCAACCGCGGTCGATGATGGCGTGCTCGATGGACTTGATGCCCACCGCGTCACCATTGAAGTTCACCACGCAAGCCGCCTCGCAAGGTGCGGGGCAAATGCGGCCGGTGAACTCGGGAAAGTTGTTCGTGCTGTGCAACACGGTCAAAGCGTTTTGCCAG
>CAMDJU010000091.1 GCA_945900695.1 Bordetella parapertussis
CACGGCCCCTTGTTCACCTGGCTCGACAGCCAACACCAAGAGCACGGCAGCTTGCCCTGGGGGGCTTTGCGCGAAGGCCTGCGCGAACACCCCAGCGAAGCACTGGCCTTGAAGGTCATGGACACGGGCTTTGAGGTCACCCCCATGACCCACACCGACGAGCCCAGCCCCCGCGCCATGAGCGAACAAGCGTTGGCGCTGGAAAGCGCGGCCGAACTCAAGGCATTGCTCACCCGCTTACTCATTGAGCGACTGAAAACCCAAGAGACGCAGGCCATTGCCAGCGCACAAATCGACCCCGGCGCGTTAGAGCGTTACCGCGCCTTGCAAGCGCGCCGGCGGTCGCTGGAAACCCAGCCAGAGGTATAATCCACTTCACCCAAGCGCAAGCGTGACAGCAGCACCTCCGAAATTGGCCAACCCAGGGCACGCGCCCAAACCGGCCAGCCACCCGCCAGGACTGCACCCCAAATGATCGCCCACCCCCTTGCGCAGGTTCCCCAGCCCAGCCCACGCGCCCTTCGGGTGTTGGGTGTTTTTTTGTCTCTCAATGGAGGATGAGTTCCATGCCTGCTCAAAAACCCAAAAAGACCGCTCAGCCCGCCCCGAAAGGTGCGAAAGCCGCTGCCAAGAGCCCGAAAAGCACCCCGAAACCCGCCAGCGCCACGACCGCCAAGAAAGCCATGCCAGTGACATCCGCCAAAGCCAACGTCAAACCAGCCACCAAAGTCGCTGCCACAGCAGCGCCCGCAAAGCCTGTGGCCAAACCCGCCACGAAAGTGACGGCCAAAGCCCCCGCCAAACCCATTGCCAAAACCGCGGCCAAGCCAGCAGCAAAACCTGCCGCCAAAGTCGCTGCCAAAACCGTGGTGGCCGCCAAAACACCCGTCAAAGCACCCGTGAAAGCAGCTTCCGCCAAACCTGCTGCCAAACCTGTGGCCAAAACCGCACCTGCAGCCAAAGGCAAGGCCGCGGCCAAGGGCAAAGGCCCGGGACTGGAACACGACCTGCCCGACCTTGAAGCCGAGTTTGCCGAGGAAACCCCTGCAGTCGCAGGCGAAAAGGTCAAACCCCTGCGCATGAAAATCAGCAAGGCCAAAGAGCGCGCCTTGATGAAAGAGTTTGGCTTGGATGAGACCATCCTCTCCGAAGAAGACCTCGCCAAGCGCCGCCTGCGCTTGAAAACCCTGATCAAGATGGGCAAAACCCGGGGTTACCTCACCCACGGCGAAATCTCTGACCACCTGCCTGACAAATTGGTCGATGCCGAGACCATGGAAGTGGTGATCACCATGTTGAATGACATGGGTGTGGCGGTGTACGAGCAAACCCCGGATGCCGAGACTTTGCTCATCACCAACACTGGCCCGACCGTGGCCAGCGAAGAAGAGGCTGAAGAAGAAGCCGAAGCTGCTTTGTCCACCGTTGACAGCGAGTTTGGCCGCACCACCGACCCCGTGCGCATGTACATGCGCGAAATGGGTACGGTCGAACTGCTGACCCGCGAGGGCGAAATCGAAATCGCCAAGCGCATCGAAGGCGGCTTGATGGACATGATGGCCGCCATCAGCGCCTCGCCTGCCACCATTGCCGAAATCCTTCGTCTGGCCACAGACATCCGCGAAGACAAGGTGGTTATCTCCACCATCGTCGATGGTTTCAGCAACGCCAATGAAGCCGACGACTACGTGGCCGAAGAAGACTTTGACGAGTTCGACGAAGCCGACGACGACGACGGCAAAGGCGGCTCCAAGGCACTGACCAAAAAGCTCGAAGAACTCAAGCGAGAAGCGCTTGATCGTTTTGACCGCATCGCCGGTTTGTTTGAGAAGGTGCACAAGTCCTACGACAAAGAAGGCTACGGCACACCCAACTACATGAAGGCACAAAAGGCCTTGAGCGAAGAGCTCATGACCATCCGCTTCACCGCCCGAACCATCGAGCGATTGTGCGAAATGGTGCGTGCCCAGGTGGAAGACGTGCGCAAAAAAGAGCGCCAACTGCGCCGCATCATTGTGGACAAATGCGGCATGCCGCAAGACGTGTTTGTCAAAGACTTCCCCACCAACTTGCTCAACCTCAAATGGGTCGAAAAGCAAGCCGCAGCGGGCAAGCCCTGGTCTGCCACCATGGCGCGCAACATCCCACCGGTGCAAGAGCTGCAACAACGCCTGATTGAGCTGCAAACCCGCGTGGTCGTGCCTTTGGCAGAGCTCAAGGACATCAACAAGCGCATGAACCAAGGCGAGGCCAACTCTCGCCACGCCAAGAAAGAAATGATCGAAGCCAACCTGCGCTTGGTCATCTCGATCGCCAAAAAATACACCAACCGTGGCTTGCAGTTCCTGGACTTGATCCAAGAGGGCAATATCGGTTTGATGAAGGCCGTGGACAAATTCGAATACCGCCGGGGCTATAAGTTCTCGACCTATGCCACTTGGTGGATTCGCCAGGCCATCACCCGCTCGATCGCCGATCAGGCCCGCACCATTCGCATCCCCGTGCACATGATTGAAACCATCAACAAGATGAACCGCATCAGCCGCCAACACTTGCAAGAGTTTGGTTTTGAGCCCGATGCATCCATCTTGGCCGAGAAGATGGAAATTCCCGAAGACAAGATCCGCAAAATCATGAAGATTGCCAAGGAGCCCATCTCCATGGAAACCCCCATCGGTGACGACGACGACTCGCACCTGGGCGACTTCATCGAAGACAGCGCCAACACCGCCCCCATCGAGGCGGCCATGCAAGCGGGCTTGCGCGATGTGGTCAAAGACATCCTCGACGGCCTCACCCCCCGCGAAGCCAAGGTGCTGCGCATGCGCTTTGGCATCGAAATGTCCACCGACCACACCCTGGAAGAAGTGGGCAAACAATTTGACGTGACGCGCGAGCGCATTCGCCAAATCGAAGCCAAGGCCTTGCGCAAGCTGAAGCACCCCAGCCGCAGCGACAAACTGCGCAGCTTCATCGACACCATCTGAGCTGGGCACGCCCCATCAAAAAAGGACGCCACAGGCGTCCTTTTTTGATGGGCAGCTGAAAAGGTATTGTGCAGACCTTCGCCAGGGAAACTCAGCAAGAGCCTGTCATCGCGATGATTGCGACGCATCGCTCGCAAGGACAGCCCGATGCCAAGCTTGCCTTAGGCAAACACCTCTGTATCCACCTCGGCTTTTAAGCAAACACCTCGGTGTCCACCTCGGAGTTGGCCTGGTCGTTGTAGCGGTTGCCCACCACGTTGTGTTGGCCGATCATGGCCTCGAGCTGTTGCATGTGGGCAGGGCTGAGTTTGACGTTCAATGCGCCCAGGTCGTCATGCAAATGCGGGATCGACGTGGTGCCGGGAATGGGAACGATGTGCGGCGCTTTGTGCAGCAGCCAGGCGATGGCCAGTTGCGATGGGCTGCAACCCAGTTCTTGCGCCAGGGCCAAGTAGGGTGGCAGCAATTGCTGGTTGCGCGGGAAGTTGTCGGCACTGAAGCGCGGCATCCCGCGGCGAATGTCTTTCGCATCCAGCTTGTCGATGTCAATGGGCTTGCCGCACAAAAACCCTCGTGCCACGGGGCTAAAAGCCACAAACGTGGCGCCCAACTCGCGACAAGCTTGGAGCAATGCAATTTCGGGGTTGCGCGTCCACAGCGAATACTCTGTTTGCACCGCCGCGATGGGGTGCACCGCATGCGCCTTGCGCAAGGTGACAGCTGAGACCTCGGACAAACCAATGCTGCGGATTTTGCCGGCGCGAATCAAATCGCTCAAGCCGCCCACGCTGTCTTCAATCGGGACTTTTTTGTCCCAGCGGTGCAGGTAGTACAGGTCGATCACATCGGTTTGCAAGCGGCGCAATGCGTCCTCGCAGGTTTGGCGCAAGGTGGCCGGGCGACCATCGATCACGCGCACCATTTTGCCGTCCCCTTGGACGTCCACCCCTTGCATGCCACATTTGCTGGCCAAGGTGAATTGATGGCGATGCGCCGACAAGGCTTTGCCCACAATTTTTTCGCTCATCCCAAAGCCATACAAGGCGGCCGTATCAAAGTGGGTAACACCTGCATCCAAGGCGGTGAGCAACAAGCGCTCGGCCTGCTCGGGCGGCGGCGGGTTGCCATAGGCATGGCAAATGTTCATGCAGCCCAGGCCAATGGGCGAGACTTGAAACGGCCCCAGGGCGCGCGTGCTCATGAGAGTTGTTGCTCCAAGTCGTGCAGCACCTGGTAGCAAGGCAGCACTTGGGCCACGCTGGCATTGGGCTCACGGCCTTCTTGAATGGCGGCAAAAAATTCGCGGTCTTGCAGCTCAATGCCGTTCATCGACACCGCCACTTTGGACACGTCAATTTGCTCTTCTTTGCCGGTGAACAAATCGTCATAGCGGGCCAAATACGTGGCTGTGTCGCCGATGTAGCGGAAGTAAGTACCCAAGGGGCCGTCGTTGTTGAAGCTCAGGCTCAAGGTGCAAATGGCACCATTGGCTGCCTTGAGTTGAATGCCCATGTCCATGGCAATGCCCAGTGTGGGGTGGATGGGGCCCTGCACGGCGTTGGCTTTGACGATGGGGCTGCCCACTTGGTAGGCAAACAAATCCACCGTGTGCGCAGCGTGGTGCCACAGCAAGTGGTCGGTCCAGCTGCGCGGCTGGCCCAAGGCGTTCATGTTGGTGCGGCGAAAGAAATAAGTTTGCACGTCCAGTTGCTGGATGTTGAACTGCCCGGCCTTGATTTGTTGGTTCACATATTGGTGGCTGGGATTGAAGCGCCGGGTGTGACCGCACATCGCCACCTTGCCCGTGGACTGGGCCAAGTCGACCACGGCTTTGGCGTCTTTCCAGCTGTCGGCCAGGGGAATTTCGACCTGCACATGCTTGCCCGCTTGCAAACACGCCAGCGACTGCGATGCGTGCATTTGGGTGGGCGTGCACAAAATCACCGCGTCCACCTCCTTGATCTTCAAGCTGTCGTTCAAGTCGGTGCTGACGTGGGCGATGCCGTACTTTTTGGCCACTTCTTGGGTTTTGGCCAGCTCACGCCCAACCAATGAAATGACTTCAACGCCAGCGATGTTTTTGATGCCGTCCAAATGCTTGGTGCCGAATGCGCCAGCGCCGGCAAGGGCCACTTTGATGGTCATGGATAAGCTCCTGATATTCGATGTTGAAAGTTAAAACCGATTGACGTAAACACCCGCCTCAATGGCCAGGGTTTTCCAAAATCATATGCCCCACCGCCGTGTTGCTGGCCGGCACATGGTAGAAGCGGTGACGCAGGTTCAACTTGGGCTGGGCAACGCCGGGGGCACGTTTGACCACATCCTCCATGGCCCCGCGCGCGATCAACCACATCACCAACTCGATGCCCTCGCTGCCGGCTTCACGCACGTAATCGATGTGCGGGATGTTGACGGCGGCTTCTGGGTCGTTGACCAGGTGGTCCAAGAAGGCAGCGTCAAATTCTTTGTTGATCAAACCGGCACGCGGGCCTTGCAACTGGTGACTCATGCCCCCCGTGCCCCAAATTTGCACGTTCAAATCTTGGTCGAAGCTGTTGATCGCGTTGCGAATGGCACGTCCCAACTCAAAGCAACGTCTCCCACTGGGTATCGGGTACTGAACCACATTCACGGCAAACGGGATCACCGGGCACGGCCAAGCCTGGGGCTGGCCACACATCAGCGACAAGGGCACGGTCAGGCCGTGGTCCACGTCCATTTTGTTGACGATGGTGAGGTCAAAGTCTTGTTGGATGACCGAGTGGGCGATGTGCGAGGCCAACTCGGGGTGGCCATGAACCATCGGTACCGGCCGAGGGCCCCAACCCTCGT
The DNA here is from genome assembly GCA_945900695.1 of Bordetella parapertussis. Lineage (GTDB taxonomy): Bacteria > Pseudomonadota > Gammaproteobacteria > Burkholderiales > Burkholderiaceae_C > Limnohabitans > Limnohabitans parapertussis_A. The sequence goes on from CAMDJU010000091.1 coordinate 5,823, forward strand.
CGGCCGGTTGAAACTGCGCAGCCGTGCCAATGGCAAAGGTGGGGATGAAGTCCAAGCTAAAGGCGGTGGCATGGTCGTTGTAAACCAAGAACACCACGTCGGGCGGGTTGTCCTTGAGCCACTGCTTGGAGTACTCGTAACCCTTGAACACGGGTTGCCAATAAGGCTCAGCGGTTTTGCCCAGGTCCAGCGCAGCCCCAATGGCGGGTACGTGCGAGGTGTAAACGGAAGCGGAGATGTGTGCCATGTCTCAAGCCTTTGCAGTCTGGCCAGCGCGGCCTTGGGGTTGTCGGTGGGCCTGTGCGTCGCCGTCTTCACCAACCACACGGTTGCCGTTGGCAGAGCGCCCGCCGGCGACCATCATGTTGCGGTACTCGTCCTCGGTCATGCCGGTCATGCTGCCAGCCATTTGCTGAAAACTCTTGCCATCTGTGGCACCGATTTTGGCCAGGAAATAAATATTGCCGCCGGTGCGGATGCACCAGTTGAGGTCGCGCGCCATCACCGCATCTTTTTGCTCTTCGCTCATGTCCCACTCGTCAAGGTAGGCGCGCTCGTTGGCCTTGAAGCGCTCGCGGTTATCGGCCTTCATCAAGGACATGCAAAACTGATTTAGCCAGTAGCCTTTGCGCGATTGCTCGGCGTCAAAAATGGTGGTGCCCGGAACGTCCAGGTAGGGTTTGTCAAGTGCCATGGTTCAGCCTTTCAAAAGTTCGGGCCAATAAAGCCGGGTGGGGTTGTCCACCAACAAGCGGCGTTGCAAGTCTGCGGTGGGGGCAATGTGGGGGATGAAGTCCACCAGCAAGCCGTCGTCGGGCATGTGGTCTTTCAAGTTGGGGTGCGGCCAATCGGTGCCCCACAGCACGCGGTCGGGAAAGGTCTCGACCACATGGCGGGCAAAGGGCACGACGTCGCGGTAGGCGTTGCGCTGGCCATTCAGTGCCGCAGGGCCCGCCAGCGACAAGCGCTCAGGGCAAGTGACCTTGCTCCACACGTTCTCATGCTGCTGCATGAACTTCATGAACAACGCAAACTCAGGGCCATCCACCGCTTGGTTCACATTGGGGCGACCCATGTGATCGACCACCACGGTGGTGGGCAGCGCGGTGAAAAAGTCCCACAACTCGGGCAAGTCTACGGCTTCAAAGTAAATCACCACATGCCAACCCCAGGCCTTGATGCGGGTGGCGATTTCCAGCAACTCGTCCTTGGGCGTGAAGTCCACCAAGCGTTTGACAAAATTAAACCGCACACCACGCACACCCGCGTCGTGCATGGCCTGCAACTCGCCATCGGTGACGCTGCGCTTGACCGTGGCCACACCCCGCGCTTTGCCGCCCGAGTTCAGCAAGGCGTCCACCATGGCGCGGTTATCGGCACCGTGGCAAGTGGCTTGCACCACCACATTTTTGGCAAATCCCAAATGGTCGCGCAAGGCATATAACTGGTGCTTGGAAGCATCGCAGGGCGTGTATTTGCGCTCGGGGGCGAAGGGAAACTCCGCGCCGGGGCCAAACACATGGCAGTGCGCATCCACCGCACCGGCGGGCAGCACGAATTGGGGTTTGCTGGGGCCGGTATACCAATCGAGCCAACCGGGTGTTTTTTCAAATTGCATGGTTCTTATCCTTGGTTGCAGACGGGTCTGCCTCAGTGTGCGTCAGCCATGGCGGTGGCTGCCTCGCACAAGATCATTGCCATGGCATGCGCAAGGCTCCACAGCGAGGCAGTCGTTGGCACATCAGTCGACGTAGATCAAACCGGCCTTCTCCAGCGGCGCGCGCATGTTGTACATGTCCAAGCCCAACTCACCGGCCGCCAGTTTGGTGCGCTTGTCCCCCTCGTTGGCCTCGCGCGCAGCCGCCGCATCGGCGGCTTGGGCTGCAAATTCAGCGGGCACCACCACCACGCCATCATCGTCGGCCACGATGGCGTCGCCGGGGTTGACCAAGGCACCGGCGCAGACCACGGGGAAATTGACATAACCCAAGGTGGACTTGACCGTGCCCTTGGCGCTGATGCATTTGCTCCACACGGGGAAACCCATGGCGGTCAGCTCAGAGACATCGCGCACACCGGCGTCGATCACAAATCCATGGGCGCCACGCGCTTTGAAGGAGGTGGCGATCAGATCGCCAAAGTAACCGTCGGTGCAGGGCGCGCTGATGGCCGCGACCACGATGTCACCGGGTTGCACCTGCTCACAAGCCACATGCAGCATCCAGTTGTCGCCTGGGTGCAGCAGCACTGTCAGCGCCGTTCCCGAGACCCGGGCACCGGGGTAAACCGGGCGCATATACGTGTGCAACATGCCCACCCGACCCATGGCTTCGTGGACTGTGGCCACGCCGTATTTGGCCAGGCGCTCTACCGCCGTTTTGTCGGCGCGTTGGATATTGCGTTTGACTTTGCCCATGTTGTTCATATCAGTGACCTTTCTGTTTTAACAAACTGTCCAAACGGGGAAACACGCGGCGCACATTGCCCTCATAGATGGCGTGCCGATCGGCATCGCTCAAAATTTTGCTGGCCTGGATGTAGCGCTTGGTGTCATCAAAGTAGTGACCGGTTTGCGGGTCGATGCCACGCACTGCGCCAATCATCTCTGAGGCGAACAGCACGTTTTTGACCGGGATCACGGTGTTGAGCAAATCAATGCCGGGTTGGTGGTAGACGCAGGTGTCAAAGAAAATGTTGTTGAGCAAATGCTCTTCCAGCAATGGCTTTTTCAGCTCTTGTGCCAAGCCGCGAAAGCGCCCCCAGTGATAGGGCACAGCGCCGCCGCCGTGCGGGATCAAAAACTTCAGCGTTGGGAAATCTTTGAACAAGTCGCTGTTGAGGCACTGCATGAAGGCCGTGGTGTCGGCGTTCAAATAATGCGCGCCGGTGGTGTGAAAGCAGGCATTGCAACTGGTGGACACATGGATCATGGCGGGCAAGTTGTGCTCGACCATTTTTTCGTAAATCGGGTACCAGTGGCGGTCGTTCAAGGGTGGGCTGGTCCAGTGGCCGCCAGAGGGGTCGGGGTTCAAGTTGATCCCCACCGCACCGTACTCTTTGACACAACGCTCCAGCTCCGGGATGCAAGTGGCCGGGTCCACACCAGGCGACTGGGGCAGCATGGCGACGGGCACAAAGTTGTCGGGGAAAAGCTTGGACACCCGAAAGCACAGCTCGTTGCAAATTGCGGCCCAGGTGCTCGACACCTGGAAATCGCCAATGTGGTGCGCCATGAAAGAGGCACGGGGTGAAAACAAGGTGATGTCGCTGCCGCGCTCTTTCATCAGCTTGAGTTGATTGGTCTCGATGCTGTGGCGCAAGTCATCGTCGCTGATGTTGAGATCAGCCGCTTTGGGCATCTGGGTGGGGTCTTGGATGCCAGCGATTTGCTGGTTGCGCCAATCGTCCAGCGCTTTGGGCGCGGTCGTGTAGTGGCCGTGGCAGTCGATGATGAGAGACATGGTTTTCCTCGGTGTAGAAACAAAAAGTGAAGGGCCTAAACCCAGTGCATGCCGTGTCGGCGCTTGATCGGCTCAACTTCGGCACTGGCCAAAAAATCCATCCAAGCGCGCACCGCAGGTGCACGCTGGGCATCCGCTGCCGCTGCCACACCCATGCCAGTCGAGAACACACTGATATAGGCCACGTCAGGCGACAACTCGCCCAGCAGCGTGATGCCGGGCAAAGCCAAGAGTTCGCTGAGTTGCTGAAAGCCCAAACTGGCCTCGCCTCGGGCCAACAAAGCCCCCACGGGCACACCCGGCGGGGCCTGCACACAGCGGCCTTGCATGGCGGCGGTGATGCCCCATTGGTCAAATAACTTTTCCAAATACACGCCACTGGGCCCCGTGGAATACG
>CAMDJU010000092.1 GCA_945900695.1 Bordetella parapertussis
TGGTCGGGGCCGTGCTTGAACACCGAGTCCCGGTAAGCAAAGGCGCATTGGGCGGCATCCAGGCTGAAAAGCTCTCCACTGTCCAAGTCGATGGCATCCAGGGAATCGAACACATCTTGCAACTCGACCCCATAGGCACCGATGTTTTGCACCGGCGTGGCCCCGACGTTGCCGGGGATCAGGGCCAGATTCTCCAGACCAGGCCAGCCTTGGGCCAAAGTCCAAGCCACCAACTCATGCCAGTTTTCACCCGACTCGGCCTGCACCAGCCAGTGCCGGTCGTCTTCGCGCAACAGCTGCTTGCCCTTGTTTTCCATTTTGATGACCAAGGGCTTCACGTCCCCTGTGATCACAATATTGCTGCCCCCACCCAGGACAAACTTGGGTTTTTCACGCCAAACGGGGTCGCGCAGCAGGGTTTGCAAGGGCTCGGTGGCGGTGACCCGCACCAATTGCAAAGCCTTGGCAGCGATGCCAAATGTGTTGTAGGTCTGCAAGGAGACATGCGACTCGATCTTCATGGGAGAATTGTCGCACCCCGTTTTTGACAACAAGTAATACAACCATGCCTTCTTTTGACACCGTTTGTGAAGCCGATTTGGTCGAGGTGAAAAACGCCGTGGACAACGCCGCCAAGGAAATTGCCACCCGTTTTGACTTCAAAGGCACGTCCGCATCGATTGAATTCAAAGACAAAGAGATCACCCTGATTGGGGACGCCGACTTTCAACTCAATCAAATTGACGAAATCTTGCGCAACAAACTGGCCAAACGCAATGTCGATGTGCGCTTTTTGGACAAGGGCACGGTACAAAAAATCGGTGGCGACAAGGTCAAGCAAGTGGTCAAGGTGCGCAACGGCATCGAGGCCGAGGCCGCCAAAAAAATTCAACGCTTGGTCAAGGACAGCAAAATCAAGGTGCAAGCCAGCATCCAAGGGGACGCCATCCGGGTCAATGGCACCAAGCGCGACGACTTACAAGCGGTGATGGCGCTGATCCGCAAAGATGTGCCTGAACTGCCCTTGAGCTTTAACAACTTTCGCGATTAATCGCTGCCATTGATCAGGTCAAATCCATGGCAGATGGATTTTTGCGCTGCGTTCGCCATGAATCTATCGGTTTGATCCAGACGGGCATCAGGAGCCCTTAGCGCCTATGCGCGACTCTTTGCCCGCGATCAAACGCGCGATGTTGTCCTTGTGTCGATACAGCAACACGGCACTCATGACACCGATGGACAGCGCGATGACGGGTGCGCCCGACCACACCACTTTGGCCCCCAACAGGTAATAGGCCGGGGCGAACACCGCTGCAGCCACAGCGGCCAACGATGAATAGCGCGAAAAAAACGCCACGATCAACCAAGTGGCCATGGTGGCCAGGCCCAGCCAAGGATCCACACCGAACAAAACGCCAGCCGCTGTGGCCACCCCTTTGCCCCCTTTGAAGCGAAAAAACACCGGCCATACATGACCGACAAAAGCGGCCAGGGCACAAGCGGCAATCACCGCATCCAGGCCCATGCCAGGCAGGCGCTGAACCAGAAAAACGGGCAACCAACCTTTGACGGCGTCGAGCAACAGCGTGAGCACGGCGGCCGCCTTGCTGCCAGAGCGCAGCACATTGGTGGCCCCAGGGTTTTGGCTGCCATAGGTGCGCGGGTCTTGCAGGCCCATCATGCGGCTGACAATGACTGCAAACGAGAGCGAACCGATCAAATAAGAGGCCACAACGGCCGCTAAAGCTTGGACAACAAAAAAATCCACATCCATCTTTCAAAAAATCAGAGGTTCTGCCCGCAGCGCCGCAAGCTTAGCGATTGGTGATTGGTTTGAAGGCAAGAAACAGCGTGTCACTGCGCGGGGTCGCGCATGTCTTTGCGAATGGCATCAATCTGGACCAAGACTTCAGCGGACAAAACCGTACCCCAAGCAGCCAGGTTTTCTTCCAAGTGGGCCACCGAGGTCACGCCAATGATGGTGCTGGCCACACGCCACTGGGTGTAACAAAAGGCCAAGGCCATTTGGGTCGGCGTCATACCGTGGTCACGGGCCACGGCGTTGTAGCGGCGCGAGGCAGCGAGCGACTCGGTGCGTCCCCAGCGCTGGGCCTTCATGCCATCGAATTGGCCCAAACGGCCCAGCGGTGGATGGTCACCGTGGATGCCCAAGGCGTCGTACTTGCCCGTCAACGAGCCAAAAGCCAAGGGCGAATAAGCCAGCAAGGACACGCCCAAGCGGTGCATGGTCTCGTCCAATGCATTTTCATAACTGCGGTTGGTCAAGCAGTAGGGGTTTTGCACAGACACGATGCGAGGCAAGCCATGCTGCTCGGCCAAGCGCACAAACTCGTGCACGCCGTAAGGCGTCTCATTGGACAGGCCGATGTATCGCACCTTGCCTTGCTTGACCAGGGTCGCCAAGGCCTGCAGTTGGTCATGGATGGGAGTGGTCGATTTCTCTTTCTTGGGGTCGTAATACATCATCCCAAAGGCGGGCACATGGCGCTCGGGCCAATGAATTTGGTACAGGTCAATCACGTCGGTTTGCAGTCGCTTCAAGCTGGCGTCGCACGAGGTCAAAATGTCTTGGGCAGTCATCCCCTGCCCTGCTCGGACCCATGGGGTGTCCCGCGATGGACCAGCCACTTTGGTCGCCAGCACAATGCGCTGGCGCATGCCCGGATTTTTGGCCAACCAATGGCCGATGATGCTTTCGGTCACGCTATAGGTTTCGGCGCGGGTGGGCACCGAATACATCTCTGCCGTGTCAATGAAGTTAACCCCCAAGCCTACAGATCTGTCCATGATGGCGTGGGCAGTGGCTTCATTGACCTGCTCACCAAAAGTCATGGTGCCCAAACAAATGGGGGTGACATGCAAATCGCTTTGACCCAAGCGAACAGGGCTGAGTTGAAGTGGGTTCATGGGGGCAGAGTTTACTGTCGGGCTACCGCTTGGTGCCCAGCGCCATTTAAGTTTGCAAAAGCGACTTGGCCCGCGCCTCTTCTTGCAAACGCAGCACCCGGCGTTGCACCTTGCCGGTGGTGGTCATGGGCAAGGCATCGATGAACTCAATGTCCTTGGGGTACTCGTATGGCGCCAACTGACCGCGCACATGGTATTGCAGCTCCAGCACCAATGCATCCGAAGGCGCGAAACCTGCCGACAACACCACATAGGCCTTGACCACGTTGCCACGCGCCGCATCGGGCTTGGGCACCACTGCTGCGTTGGCCACGGCCGGGTGTTTGAGCAAACAATTTTCGATTTCGCTGGGGCCAATGCGGTACCCCGCCGCTTTGAACACATCGTCCGAGCGCCCTTGGTACCACAGGTAGCCGTCGGCGTCACGGGTCGCCAAATCACCGGTGCGGCACCAATCGCCGGTGTATTTGTCCGCTGTGGCCTGGGGGTTGCGCCAATAGCCCAAAAAGAAAATCGGGTCTTCGCGGCCATGCACATCGCGGCGGTTCAAGGCCACATCACCCACCTCGCCATCGGCGCACACCTGGCCTTGCTCGTCGATCACATCCACCCGGTGCCCCGGATAGGGCCGCCCCATGCTGCCCGCGCGGGCCGGCCAGCCCACACCGGCAAGGCTGCGCCCATTCATGGCGCAATTGCCCACGATGTAGTTGATCTCGGTTTGGCCAAACATCTCGTTGACCGTCACGCCCAACTGGTTCTGGCAATACCCAAACACCGTATCACCCACCGCCTCGCCGGCACTCATGATGGCTTGCAAGCGCAAGCGATAGGTCTGGCGGGGTTCTGGAAAGGCCTTCATCATGGCCTTGAGCGCCGTGGGAAACAAAAAGCTGTGCGTCACCCCGTGCTGCTGCATGAGTGAAAAAGCCAACTCCGGGCTGAACCGCCCACGCCAAGCGATGATGGGGCGACCAAAATACAAGGTGGGCATCAAGGCGTCGAGCAAGCCGCCCGTCCAGGCCCAATCTGCTGGCGACCAAAACACCGCTGCACTGGTGCGCTCAGCCACACCCTGGGGCATGCCCGGGCCTGGGGGCATGGTGGTGGCGGGCCATGGATGGGCCGGGTCTTGGGGCACGGCACCGGGGCCAAAGCCAAACCAATTTTGGCTGCACACAAACCCCGTCAGGTTGCCGATCATGGCCTGGTGCGGTATCAAAGCACCCTTGGGTGCACCCGTGGTGCCACTGGTGTAAATCAGAATGGCCGGGTCCGCGGCCAGGGTTGGGCACAGCTCAAAAGCAGGGGCGCTCATGGCGCGCAGGTCGGGCAACACCTGATCGGCAGCTGACACCCCCGCCCCCAAACCAATGACATGGCGCAAAGCCGGGGCTTGACCACGCACCGCCAAGACACCGGCCAAGGACGCAGCATCCACAAACACGGCCACCGCTTCGCTGTCGTCCAATCGGTAAGCCAAGGCATCGGGCCCGAACAATTGGGACAAGGGCATGGCCACCGCACCCATCTGCATGACCGCAATGTGCACCGCCGCGGTTTCAAAGCATTGCGGCAACACCAAGGCCACGCGGTCGCCGCGTTGCACGCCCCAGTCTTGTAGCTTGTGGCTCAAGGCATTGGCCGCCTGTTGCAGCTGTGCGTAGCTGTGGTGGATGGGTGCTTGCCCCTCCATGTGCTCGACGATGGCGGCCTGGTGGGCTACATCGGGCATCTGGGCCCAACGCCGGCAACAGACCTCGGCGATGTTGAAATGGTGTGGCACGTGCCACACCAAGCCGGGGTGCATGCGGTGGTGGTGATCGAGTTGGGAAGAGGCCTTCATGCGCAAGATCCTTATGATCCAAGGAATGTACCAAGCCCTGAAACCATCCCGATCCTCGTTTATCCCCATTCGCGGCCTTCAATACCATTTGCGCGAATGGGGCCAACCCCAAGCGGGCGTACCCCCGCTGTTGATGTTGCACGGCTGGATGGATGTTTCAGCGTCGTTTCAGTTTGCGGTCGACGCCTTGGGCGGCGAGCGCTGGATCGTGGCGCCGGATTGGCGCGGATACGGCTTGAGCGACCCCGGTGCCACCGACAATTTTTGGTTTCCCGACTACCTGGCTGACCTGGACGCCTTACTGGACCACCTGTGCCCCGAACAAAGCATCGATCTGGTCGGCCACAGCATGGGCGGGCATGTGGCCATGCTCTACAGCGGCATTCGGCCCGAGCGCATTCGCCGCTTGGTGAACCTGGAGGGTTTTGGAATGGCCGCCACTGTCCCCGCCCAAGCCCCAGGGCGTTATGCCCAGTGGATGGATCAGCTGCGCCAACTGAAGTCGGGCGACATGGCATTGCGCCCTTATGCCAATCAAGATGGCGTGGCGCAACGGCTCATGAAAAACAACCCCCGCTTGTCGCCCGACAAAGCCCAATGGCTGGCGCAACACTGGGCTGAGCAGCAAGCCGACGGGCAATGGATCATTCGGGGCCACCCGGCGCACAAAGTGGTCAACGCCCAGCTGTACCAAGTCGAAGAGACCAAAGCCGTGTACCAGCGCATCAGCGCTCCCACCCTCGTGGTGCATGCCAGTGACGACAGTTTGCAAACCTGGTGGAAAGGCAAATACGGGCGTGAGGAGTTTCACCAGCGCGCGAGCGTGGTTCCCCAGTTGCAACACGTCACCATCCCCGACACCGGCCACATGCTGCACCACGACCAACCGCAAGCCCTGGCCGAATTGATCGAAGACTTTTTGGCCAAGCCATGAAAACCTCTGATGTGGCCATCGTCGGCGCTGGCGCAGCGGGCTTGTTTTGCGCGGGCATCGCCGCCCAGCAAGGCTTGTCGGTGGTGCTGATCGACCACAGCGCCAAATTGGCCGAGAAAATCCGCATCTCAGGTGGCGGGCGCAGCAATTTCACCAACAAAGACATCGATGCCCAAGCGCCGCACAAACACTTTTTGGGCGAGAACCCCTTGTTTGCCCGCAGCGCTTTGTCGCGCTACACGGCGCAAGACTTTATTAGCTTGGTGCAAAGCCACGGCTTGGCCTTCCACGAAAAACACAAAGGCCAATTGTTTTGCGACCACTCTTCGCAAGACCTGATTGATTTGCTGTGGCAAGAATGCCAGCGCGGCGCGCAAGGCGGCAGCGTGGACCTGTGGCAACCCTGTGCCGTACATGCCGTGCGCCATCACCCCGGGCAAAGACACGCCTATGCGCTCGACACCGACCGGGATGAACTGCAAGCCCAGGCGCTGGTGGTGGCCACGGGTGGGCTGTCCATCCCCCAAATTGGCGCGTCCGACCTGGGGTACCGCCTGGCCAAGCAATTCAACCTGCCCTTGGTGCCCACCCGCCCTGGCCTGGTACCACTGACGTTTGGCGGCGAAGATGGCGCCATTTGCGCCCAAATGGCGGGGGCGTCCCTGCCGGTTCACATTTCCACAGGGACGGGCAAAACGCGAATGGGCTTTGACGAAGACCTGCTGTTCACCCACCGTGGCTTATCGGGGCCCGCCGTGTTGCAAATTTCTAGCTTTTGGCACATGGGAGCGCCCATCGAGGTCAACCTGTTGCCCCAAAGCAGTCTGCCCCAGGCCTTGTCCGATGCCAAACTCAGCTCCCGCAAAAGCATTGCCAACGAGTTGGCACAATGGTTACCTACCCGGCTCGCCAACGCCTGGGTGGCGCGTGACCCCCAATGGCAGCGCCCCATCAACCAAGCCAGCGACCGCGCCTTGGGCGACTTGGCCCAGGCCTTGTCGGGCTGGGCCTTGCGGCCCACCGGCTCAGAGGGCTATAAAAAGGCCGAGGTCACAGTGGGCGGCGTCTCCACCCAAGCCTTGTCGCAAAAAACCATGGAGTCAACCCAAAAAGGCCTGTATTTCATTGGTGAGGTGGTCGATATCACTGGCTGGCTGGGGGGCTACAACTTCCAGTGGGCCTGGTCCAGCGCCCATGCCTGCGCAACGGCTTTGGGGGCGTCGCTCAAACCGCTATAATGCTGGACTTTGCTGGCAAACCCCCAACGGCCTGATCACCTGAAGTTGGGGAACAACCGCAGACATGGCTTTGAAGCCCGATCTTCTTCAAAACCCACTGTTTGCACATCACGGAAACATTTCCCACACATGACCACGATCCGAGTTAAAGACAACGAACCCTTCGACGTCGCCCTGCGCCGCTTCAAGCGCACCATTGAAAAATTGGGCTTGCTCACCGACTTGCGCGCCCGCGAGTTCTACGAAAAGCCCACGGCCGAGCGCAAGCGAAAAAAAGCCGCCGCTGTGAAACGCCACTACAAGCGTGTGCGCAGCATGCAGTTGCCCAAAAAGATGTTCTGAGCCTGCGGGCCCAGTGCACACAGCCCGCCGGGTTCTGCCCGTGCGGGTTTTTTTCATTTTTTTAGGAGTTTCCCATGAGCCTCAAAGAACGCATCACCGAAGACATGAAAACCGCCATGCGGGCCAAGGACAGCGAGCGCCTGGGAACCATCCGTCTTCTGCAGTCGGCCATGAAGCAAAAAGAGGTCGATGAGCGCATCGAGTTGGACGACGCCGCCATCGTGGCCATCGTCGACAAAATGATCAAGCAGCGCAAAGACTCCATTGCCGCCTTTGAACTGGCCACCCGGCAAGACCTGGTGGACAAAGAAAAGGCCGAGTTGGCGGTCCTCATTGCCTATTTGCCCGAACGCCTATCGGCCCCAGAATTGACCGCAGCCGTCCAAGCCATCGTGGCCGAGCTGGGTGCCACTGGCCCGGGTGACATGGGCAAAGTGATGGGTGCGGTCAAAACCCGCTTGGCCGGCAAAGCCGACATGGGCGCTGTGTCTGCCGCTGTCAAAGCGGCCCTGGCCCCTTAATTTAGTCAGGCAAGTCCCTTCTTACTTAGGCTATTCTCTGACGCTGTGCTGGAACCCATTCGAATACATGTGGACGCTAAGCGCTTTTTGTGTTTGATTGAGCCTGGGTACTGGGGTGATTTATCTATCGCCTCAAAGCACAGCATCGAACAACAAGGCGGCGTCTTTGACGAAGCCCAAGCGCACACCTTCATTGCACAGCCCTATGCTCAAGAGGTGTTGCGTCTGCGCCGCTAAGACGACTTGGCCAAGGTAAAAGGCAAACAAGTGCCAGGGCTAGCGCACTATCAAACGCACTTGACCGTGGTAGCAATATGACCAACTTACCCAACACTCAAGTTGGGGCGAACAAATCGACGCGATCAGTGATTAATCCGTCGATTTGCCATGTGCTGAGCTGATCAACTGACTCTTGCGTATTGACCGTATAAGCCAAGCAGCGTAATCCATCCTGATGAACTTGCGACACCAGCTCTTGATTCAATAGTTTGTAGTTGAAAACAACCGTGCAGCATTCGAGTTCAGCAGCCATGTCGCGCCACCCCTCCCACAAGGTATCGAGCAACAAACCCCTAGGCAGATGTTTTGCCGCTTTTTTTGCAGCTCTTAAGGCCTCTGGCTTAAATGAAGTCAACAAAGGAGCAACCTTGGAATTTGCCCAAAGTGTGGCTGCCTGTCTTGCCACCGCATCTCCAGTGAGTGCATCTGATCCTGGCGTTGGTTTAATTTCGATGTTCAGGCAATAGCCATTCGCCAAACAAAACAGCGAAATCTCAGCCAGGGTTGGCAATGATTCGCCAGCAAAAGTTCTGGAATGCCAAGCACCTGCATCCAACTGTTTAAGGTGCTCCCAAGTTTGCTCGCCACCTATCCCATGGCCATTCGTTGTACGTTCTAACAAAGTGTCATGCAGCAAGAAAACGATGCCATCACTGCTTAGTTTGGCGTCACACTCAAACATGCGATAACCACGCTGCGCTCCTACGCGAAAGGCCGCTAAGGTATTTTCAGGAGCTAATTTGCCCGCACCTCGATGGGCAATCCAGCGCGGATAAGGCCAATACGTTGATGCGTCATTCATACATGCTCCACACGTGAACCAGTTGCCTGGTCAAACCAATGCACTCTGTCTCTGCGCGGCGTGGCACGGAAAGATTCACCAAGTGCAGGCGCTGCTCGAGAGGCATCCACGCGGAGCGTGATCAGCTCGTGACCCAAGCGGGCATGCACCAATCTCTCGGCCCCCAACAGCTCAATCGTCTCAACCTGCAAAATCCAACCCGCCTCTGGAGTGATGTCGATATGCTCAGGGCGAATGCCCATCACACATCCAGTCTCGCTGTTGGGAGCATTCAAGAGCAGGTTCATAGGCGGTGAACCAATGAAGCCTGCCACGAAGGTGCTGGCTGGGCAGTTGTAAACCTCCTCGGGCGTGCCGAACTGCTCCAACTGTCCATTGTTCATCACGATCATGCGCTGGGCCAGCGTCATGGCTTCAACTTGGTCGTGCGTGACAAACAGACTGGTGATGCCCAACTCGCGGTGCAGTTTTTGAATCTCGAGCCGGGTCTGCGCGCGCAGTTTAGCGTCGAGGTTGGATAGCGGTTCGTCAAACAAAAACACCTGCGGCTGACGCACGATGGCGCGTCCCATGGCCACGCGCTGACGCTGCCCGCCGGACAACTCGCGGGGTTTGCGTTGCAGCAAGTGGGAGAGTTCCAGAATACCTGCCGCCTTGTCCACCCGAGCCTTGATTTCTTCTATCGGCCGCTTGGCGATCTTCAGGCCGTAGGCCATGTTATCGAACACGCTCATGTGCGGGTACAGCGCGTAGTTCTGAAACACCATGGCGAT
>CAMDJU010000093.1 GCA_945900695.1 Bordetella parapertussis
AGCCACAACAATGTTGAAAAATGGACGGGCTTTCGCGCCGCCGCGGGAGAGTCGGATGACGACCATGGTTTATCCTTCGGGTGGTGGAATTTTTTCAACGTTTGAGACACGCGACTAGGCCACCCGGCCAGCGACACGCTGAAAACCAAACATTATATCCCCAACCCCATGACCACCCTGATCAGACCCAGCCAAGATGGTGATGTGCCCCGCCTGACTGCCATTTATGCCCACCATGTGGAACACGGCAGCGGCAGTTTCGAACTCAGTGCGCCCGATGAGCCAGAGATGGCGCGCCGGCGCATGGCGGTGCTCGAGAATCATCTGCCCTATTTGGTCGCAGAGGTCGGTGGCGCGGTGATGGGTTATGCCTATGCAAACCTGTTCCGCCCTCGACAAGCCTACCGCTTCTTGGTGGAGAACTCTGTTTACATCGACCCTGCAGCGCAAAGGCTCAGCCTGGGACGCGCCCTGATGGCCGAACTCATTCAACGCTGCGAAGCACAAGGTGCCCGCCAAATGATCGCGGTGATTGGCGACTCGGCCAACCTGAGTTCCATCCGTTTGCACCAAGGCCTGGGATTTGAGCAAGTCGGTCTGATAAGCTCCAGCGGCTGGAAACACCAGCGCTGGCTTGACACCGTCATGATGCAGCGCGCATTGGGCTTGGGTGACCTGACACCTCCCCACACTGGAACACCATGAAAAACAAAACTTGGGCCGCATGGCTGACATTTTTGGGCGGCCCCCTGGGCTTGCACCGCTTTTATTTGTTTGGCTGGGCCGATAACTTGGGCTGGCTGTTGCCCGTACCCACCGCATTGGGGATGTACGGGGTGTCGCGAATCCAAGAATTTGGGGTCGACGATATGGCCAGTTGGTGGTTGGTTTTGCCCCTGGGCATCAACATCGCAGGCTGTGCACTTACCGCGATTGTTTATGCCTTGATGAGCAAAGAAGCCTGGAACCAACGCTTCAACCCCCTGGAAGACCCCTTGTCCAAGGCCGGTCAAACCAATTGGCTCACCATTGGCGCAGTGGTCCTGAGCTTGTTGGTGGGCACCACCGCCCTGTTATCGAGCCTGGCCTACGGTTTCCAACGCTACTTTCAATACCAAATTGAAGAGGCGCAAAAAATTTCGCAGTGAGTCTCAACGATTTATTGCGCCGCCTGGCTCAAGCGCCGCCACTCAAGCTTCTAGCGGAAAAGCCGCAGGTTTTATGCCTCTAAGGGCATGATGGCTTGGCCTGCCACACCTGCCCAATCACTGGCAAGAATAAGAGCCGGGGCCAAATCTGCCAGGGGCCGCAACACAAATACCCGCTCGCGCCAGCGTGGGTGGGGCAACACCAAGGCAGGGCTTTGGATCACTGCATCGCCATAAAAAATCAAGTCCAAATCCAAGGTTCTGGGTGCATGGTGATAGGGTCGAATGCGGCCTGCTGTTTGCTCAATGCGCTGCATGTGGAACCATAGGTCTGGGGCGCTGAGTTGGGTATCGACCTGTGCCATGGCATTGATAAAGTCTGGGCCCTGAGCTTGCCAAGGTGCCGTGCGATAAAGCCGTGATCGCTGCAAACCCACGGTGACCGGCAGTTTCAGTAGCGCTTCAAAGGCTTGCTCAATCTGTGCCAATGGCTCCCCTGCATTGGCCCCCAAAGCAATGAACGCTCGAACCCAATCACGCCCCATGGCCAAGATCGCGATCAGTCTGCCGAGCTGGCGGGCGCATCGGCATCGCCACGGCGACGACGGCGACGGCGGCGTTTTTTGGGCGCGTCCGGGTCTTCGCTGGCGTTGGGCTCCAGCGGCACATCTGGGGCATCGGTGGGCGCCGCCCTGGGCGCGCGCGCCACGCGCTGTGGCCGGGTGGTGGCGTTGCGCAGTTGGGCCAGCAAATCTTCACGACCCAGGTCGTCGGCCAGGCTAAAGGTTTGCCACCAATCGGCCAGGGCCTCATCCACCTCGCCCACATCGGCGCGCAAACGCATGAAATCAAAACCCGCTCGGAAGCGAGGCTGCTCAATCAAGGAGAACGGCGCGCTGCCGCTGCGTTTCTCAAAGCGGGGTTGCATCATCCAAATTTCGCGCATGTCCGCCGCCAATTTACCGCGCCCAGACACGTCTCCAATGCGCGACTCAAAAACCTCATCAATGGCTTGCTGCAATGCAGGGAAAGGCGGGGCTTGCTCACGCAGACGATCCCAGGCCTGGCGCACATCCGACCACAACACGCAAGCGAGTAAAAAACTCGGCGCGACCGGCTTGCCCTCTCCCACCCGGCGGTCGGTGTCCGCCAGCGCTGCTTTGACAAAAGCATCATCTGCACGCTCGACCACGACATCCAGCAAAGGATAAATTCCCTTTTGCAAACCCACTGCATTGAGTTGGGCCACGCTGGCCAGGGCATGCCCGGTTTGAAGCAACTTGAGCATCTCGTCAAACAAGCGACTTTGCGGCACCTCGGCCAGCAAGCCCACCAAGCGCT
The DNA here is from genome assembly GCA_945900695.1 of Bordetella parapertussis. Taxonomy (GTDB): domain Bacteria; phylum Pseudomonadota; class Gammaproteobacteria; order Burkholderiales; family Burkholderiaceae_C; genus Limnohabitans; species Limnohabitans parapertussis_A. Next base: position 2,490 of record CAMDJU010000093.1, read on the forward strand.
TGAGGGGTGCGGCGGTGTGGGTTTCGATCTTGAAGCCCAAAGCACTCAGTTTGGCGGAAAAGCGCACCGCTCGGATGATGCGCACGGGGTCTTCGCGATACCGGGCAGCCGGGTCGCCAATCATGCGCAGCAGCTTCTTTTTTGCATCCTTCATGCCGCCGTGGTAATCGATCACATCCCCCGTCAAAGGGTCGTAGTACATGGCATTGATGGTGAAATCACGCCGCGCTGCGTCTTCGTCCTGCGGTCCCCAGACGTTGTCGCGCAACACGCGACCACTGGCGTCAACCGCGTGTTTCATGCCTGCCAGCTCAGACTTGCTGCTGCGCTCGTTGCCCTTGACCTGCTGGGCGTCTGCGCTGTCCAAGTAAGCACGAAAGGTTGACACCTCGATCACCTCGTGTTCACGCCCACGCCCAAACACCACATGCACGATGCGAAAGCGCCGCCCAATGATGAAGGCGCGCCGAAACAAGGACTTGACCTCCTCGGGCGTGGCATCGGTGGCCACATCAAAATCCTTGGGCGACAAGCCCATCAGCAAGTCGCGCACAGCGCCGCCCACGATGTAAGCCGAATAGCCCCGCTCTTGCAAGGTTTTGACCACTTGCACAGCGCGCTCGTCCACCAACTCTGCATCAATACCGTGGACACTGGCCGCTATGACCAGGCGCTTGCCCAAAGTGGGCTTATCGGCGGCGTCACTGCGACCGAGCAGCTTATCGATGAATTTTTTGATCATGGGGAGGGAAACAATTCCAAAATGGGCCAGCCTCGCTGTTGCGCCACGGCGCGCAATCGCGCATCGGGGTTGGTCGCCACCGGGTGGTTGACCTTTTCGAGCAGGGGCAAATCGTTGATGGAATCGCTGTAAAAGGTGCTGCGAATCCCCTCCCAAGTCAAACCTTGCTGTTCCAACCATTGTTGCAGACGATCAACTTTGCCACGGCCAAACGACGGCGTGCCCGCAATCCGCCCTGTCAACTCGCCGTTTTGATCACGCTCGAGTTGAACAGCGATCAAAGTGTCAATGCCAAAAGCCTGGGCAATGGGTGCGGTGACAAATTCATTGGTGGCCGTCACGATCAGCAATCGGTCGCCTTGGGCACGGTGTTTTTGCACCAAAGCCGTGGCCTGGGGACGAATGGCAGGCAATATCACCTCACGCATGAAAGATTGGTGTGCGTCGGCGCTGGCTTGGGGTCCGCGCTCACGCGCAGCCTGCGTGGCAAATTGCACATAGGCGTGGATATCGAGTTCGCCCTGCTGGTATTGGCGATAAAACGCATCATTGCGTTGCGCAAAGTTATCCGCATCGGTCCACCCCATGCGGGTGGTGTACTGGCCCCAAGCGTGGTCAGAATCCAAGGGCAAAAGGGTGTGGTCCAGATCAAACAGGCAAATAGATTCCACACCCATCTTTCATCAAAGTTGCTCCATCATTTCACGCACCAAGGGCACGGTGATGGCGCGTTTGGTTTGCAAGGCAAAGCGGTCCAGTTGGTCCAGCCAATGCATCAAGCTGGCCAAGTCGCGGCTGAAGCGGTGAAGCAAATAGTCCATCACTTCATCGCTCAAAAACAAGCCCCTGGCATCCGCCTGCTGGCGCAGCACCGACCGACGCTCCATTTCGCTGAGCAACTGCAACTGAAACACATGGCCCCAGGCCAAGCGCGTGCGCAAGTCTTCACGCACCGGCAAATCGCTCGGCGGCATGGCACCACTGGCCAGCACCCAGCGCTGCTGCCCATCGGTGGCCGATGTCGCATTGACAAACCAATTGAAGGCCGCGTGTTGCTGAACGGCGTTGTAGAGGTGCACATCGTCGAGCAAAACCACTTGCCAATCTTCTCTAAAAGCACCGGGTTCGGCCAACTCTGGGTCCATCCATCCGACCGAGCCCAAACCGCCTTGCTCAGCCAAAGCCGCCCGAACGGCTTGCAACAAATGGCTTTTGCCACAACCCATCTCGCCCCAGAGGTAGGTGGGAACGGGCGAGCGCACTTGGTTGGATACCCATAAAGACAAATGCTCCAAAACCAATTGATTTTGACCCGCCAAATAATTGTCCAGGCTCGGACCAGGCGTCAATCCAATGTCAAGCGCAATTTGCTTCATGCCCTTGGCTCAACCGGTGAACAAGTGACTGGCCAAATAACGCTGGCGTGCGCGGCGCAAACACACCAACAAAATCGCGCTGGCAGGCAAAGCGACCAGCACGCCCACAAAGCCAAAAACCTGTCCAAAAGCCAGCAATGCAAAAATCACCGCCAAGGGATGCAGACCAATGCGCTCACCCACCAAGCGGGGTGTGAGCACAAAACCTTCCAACAATTGACCCAGGCCAAACACCACCGCCACCATCAAGGCGGCCTTCCAAGCGGCAAACTGCAGCAAGCCGGCCAACAGGGCCAATACCAAACCCACCCCAAAGCCCAGATAAGGAATGACCACAGCCAAGCCACTGAAGACCCCAATGGGCAAGGCCAAATCCAAACCGAACAGGGCCAAAGCTGCACTGTAAAAAACCGCCAAGATGACCATCACGGTCAACTGGCCCCGCAGGTATTGGCCAAGCACCTCATCGACCTCGGCCACAAATCCGTCAAAGCCTGGGCGCAAGCGTTGCGGCACCAAACCAACCACCTGGGCCACAAAGCGGTCCCAATCGGCGAGCAAATAAAACAAGGCCACGGGGATCAAAACCACGTTGCCCACCACGGCCAACGCGACGCTGCCGCCAATGCGCAAGGACGTCAGCCAGCCATCGAGTGAGTCTTCGACCGAGGTGTTGAAATACTTGATGATGAAGGCCTTCAAAGAAGCCGCATCCAAGGCCAACTCGATGCCCAACTCTTTGAGCCAAGGCGCCAAAACCGCTTGGGCCTTGAGCAGCAAAACCGGCAACTGTTCACGCATCAGGGGCAACTCTTTGGCCAAGATGGGCACCACCAGCAACAGGATGGCCAAGGCCACGACCAAGAACAACAACTCCACCACACCCACCGCCAGCAGCACGGGCAAGGCCCCGGCACTGATGCGCAACAAGCCTTTGACCAAGGGTGACAGCACATAGGCCAACACAGCCGCGACGACAAATGGCATCAGCACCGGTGACAAGACCCACAACAACAAGCCCGCCAAAGCGATGATGGCGCTCCAGGCAACGAATTGTTGTTGGTTCGGGGTCATGGGGCAGTCTATTTCAGGGCAGGCTTAAAATCATCTGATTCTATCGGCGCACATTGCGACGCCTTTATTCCAATCCCCCACATGAACAAACCCCTTTCCTACAAAGATGCAGGCGTGGACATCGATGCCGGTGACGCTTTGGTTGAACGCATCAAGCCCATGGCAGCCAAAACCCTGCGCGAAGGGGTTTTATCGGGCTTGGGCGGCTTTGGCGCCTTGTTTGAGGTTCCCAAGCGCTATCAAGAGCCGGTACTGGTCAGCGGCACCGATGGTGTGGGCACCAAACTCAAATTGGCTTTTGAGTGGGGCATGCATGACAGCGTGGGCATTGACCTGGTGGCCATGAGTGTCAATGACGTGTTGGTTCAAGGGGCAGAGCCGCTTTTCTTTTTGGACTACTTTGCCTGCGGAAAACTGGACATCGATACCGCAGCCACCGTTGTCCAAGGCATCGCCACCGGTTGCCAACAAGCCGGTTGCGCTCTGATGGGCGGCGAAACCGCAGAAATGCCGGGCATGTATCCGCCGGGCGAATACGACTTGGCCGGTTTTGCCGTTGGCGTGGTGGAAAAGTCCAAAATTCTCACCGGGGCCCTGGTGGCGCAGGGCGATGTGATTCTGGGTTTGGGCTCCTCAGGCTTGCACTCAAATGGCTTTTCGTTGGTGCGCAAAGTGATTGAACGCAGTGCCAGCGACCTGCCCCATCAGCTCGATGGGCAGCCGTTTCGACAAGCCCTGATGGCCCCAACCCGCATCTATGTCAAATCGGTGCTCGCCGCCTTGGCCCAACACCCCATCCACGCCCTGGCCCACATCACCGGTGGTGGCTTGCTGGAAAACATCCCCCGGGTTTTGCCCGAAGACCTCTGCGCCCAAATCGACCTGGGCAGTTGGCCACGCTCAGAGTTGTTTGCATGGTTGCAAACCCAAGCTGGTATTGGCGACACAGAAATGAACCGCACCTTCAACAATGGCATTGGCATGGTGGTGGTGGTGCCCGCACAAACCGCTCAAGCCTGCGCGAGCACACTTCGCAGCATGGGCGAGCAAGTGCATGTGGTGGGCGACATCCAATTGCGCGGCAATGGTCCTGCGGTGGTGTTGCGCTGAGCCCTGAAAAAAGCCCAAGGTCAATCTGTTGCAGCCCTCAGGTCGCTGAATCCACGGTGGTGATGCGCTGCTGCAACGCAGCCAACAACGGGGCATCTTGTCGGGAACGGTAAATTTCTTGCAAGTTGTGCAGCATGCGCAACACCATGCGGCGCGGCGGGCATGCTTGCAAATGCTGTGACAACAACACATCGGTTTTACGCGTCCCCAAACCTGGGTCGGTGTCGCCCAGCCACTGTCCCATGCGCTCCAGCAAGTCGTCACGCCCCAGAGACTGACCGGTGAACGGGTCCAGCACGATCACACCGACATGCGGATCGGGCAAATTCACCTTGACCAAAAAATGCCCCGGAAAGCCAACGCCCTGGGCATTCAAACCCAGGCCTTGCGCCATCTCCAACCACAGCACGGCCAAGCTGATGGGAATGCCCCGACGCGACTCGATCACACAGTGCATGAAGCTGTTCTCTGGGGCATAGTAGTCATTGACATTACCCGCAAAACCCAGCTCTTCAAAGAAAAACCGATTCACCAAGCGCAACTTGGCGATCGGATCGGTGTCCTTGGACAACCTGCGGCGCAAGCGGACCAACCAATCGTCCACCTGGGCCAATACCGCCTGCACATCGGTCTGCGGGTGCTGAACATGGGCCAGGCTGGCAGCGGCTTCCAACAAAGGAAACTGTTCATCCGAGGCCACCAAGGAACGGAAATAGTCCATCGGTGTCGTGGTGTTCATGGGGTTCCAAGCGGCCATGCTCACCTCAGCGCCGCCACAAGGTTTGCAATGGCACCCGCAAAGCCCACAAAGCCACGCCATAGGTGATGGCAGCGGTCAACAAAGCGACGGCCAATGCCGCCACGCGGGCCCAAGGCGTCACACGCCAAGCCGCCCAGTCGATCACTTGGGAAAACCACCACAACGGCAAGGCCAGCAGGGCACACGCCAGCACCACTTGGGCCAGGTAGCGCCCCCAACCTGGTCGGGGCTGATAACGCCCTTGGCGAACCAAGCCAAAGTACAGAGCGCCGGCATTGACCAAAGCGCCCAAACCAATGGCCAGGGCCAAACCCGCATGCGCCAACCAAGGCACCAACACCAGGTTGAGCAATTGGGTCAGGGCCAAAACCCCCAAGGCAATGCGCATGGGGGTAGTGGTGTCTTGGCTGGCATAAAAACCTGGTGCCAATACCTTGATGGCCACCAAGCCCATCAAGCCAACCCCATACCCCACCAACGCCAGGCTGGTTTGGGTCAAGTCACGGTCGGTGAAGGCCCCATAGTGAAACAGCACACTCACCATAGGTTTGGCAAAAATCAATAAGGCCACCGCACATGGCAGCGCCAGCACCACCACCCAGCGCAAGCCGTCATCGATCAGTTCGCTGTAACGTTGTTGGTCGCCACTGGCCTTGGCCTGGGTCAAGGCGGGCAACAACACCACCCCCAAAGCCACACCCAGCAAGGCGGTGGGAAACTCCATCAAGCGATCGGCATAACCCAACCAGGTCACGCTGCCGGGGGTCAAATGCGAGGCGATTTGGGTGTTGATGATGAGCGATATTTGGGCCACGCTGACCCCCAGCAAGGCCGGTGCCATCAGGCCCAAAATGCGCCCCACACCTGGGTCTCGCCAAGCTGCAAAAAATCCCCGGCCAGGCCAGGCCAAGCGTGGCCGCAAGCCCAATCGATGCACCGCCCACAGTTGCACGCCCAACTGCATCAAGCCGCCCAACATGACGCCAGCGGCCAAGGCATAAATGGCGGGCCATCCCTGGGATTCGACCCAGGGGCCACCCCACCATGCGCAGGCCACCATGCTCACATTCAGCAACACCGGGGTGGCCGCGGGCACGGCAAAGCGCTTCCAGGTGTTGAGCACGCCCGCGGCCAAGGCCACCAAAGACATGAAACCGATGTAGGGGAACATCCAGCGGGTCATGAACACCGCCGCCTCTTGGGCCGCCGCATCGCGGCCCAAACCAGACGCCATGGCCCACACCAGCACAGGCGCAGCCGCCACACCGACCACACAAGTTAGTGCCAACACCCAAAAAAGCGCTGTAGCCACATGACCCAGCAACTCGACGGCCCGATCATCTCCCTCTTGGCTGCGGGTGCTGGCCAGCACCGGCACAAAGGCCTGGGCAAACGCCCCTTCGGCAAACAAGCGCCGAAACAAATTGGGGATGCGAAAGGCCACATTGAAGGCATCGGTCATGGCGCTGGCGCCAAAAGTGGCCGCGATCAGCAATTCGCGCGCCAAGCCAGTGACACGCGAGACCAAGGTCCACAAAGAGACGGTGGATGCAGATTTGAACAAAGACACGCCACAAGTGTAGCCCTCGCCCCTGGGCAGCCACGGCCCATTTCGGCCGGTATGGGGAGGGCAGATTCCTGGGCTGGCGCTTTGATACAATCGCGGGCTTTGCTGACAACATCCACAGACACATAGGAACACCATCATGGCATCTGGAAAGCCCAAGAAAAAGAACCCGCGCCTGGCGTCGGGCCGTAAACGCGCGCGTCAAGACGTCCATCTGAACGCCGCCAACACCTCACTGCGCTCCAAGTACCGCACTGCCGTCAAAAACGTTGAAAAAGCGGTTTTGGCTGGCGACAAGACCAAGGCCACCGAGCTGTTTGCCAAAATGCAAACCGTGGTGGACTCTGTGTCCGA
>CAMDJU010000094.1 GCA_945900695.1 Bordetella parapertussis
CCGTGGTGCATGATGACCGCCACTTCATGGGCAAAGGTCGGGTCGTAGCTGACGCAGTTGGGGATGGTGCCTGCCAAGATGTGGCTGTGACCGTCTTCGTGCTGCAAGCCCTCGCCATTCAAGGTGGTGCGACCAGAAGTGCCGCCCAACAAGAACCCACGCGCTTGCATGTCCCCCGCCGCCCATGCCAAGTCACCGACGCGTTGGAAGCCAAACATCGAGTAGTACACATAGAACGGAATCATGATGCGGTTGTTGGTCGAGTAAGACGTCGCCGCCGCGATCCAACTGCTCATGCCACCGGCTTCGTTGATGCCCTCTTGCAAAATTTGACCGGCTTTGTCCTCGCGGTAATACATGACCTGGTCTTTGTCGACCGGCGTGTACTGCTGACCATCGGGGTTGTAAATACCGATTTGGCGAAACAAGCCTTCCATGCCAAAGGTGCGGGCTTCGTCCACCAAAATCGGCACCACGCGCGGACCCAGCGCTTGATCACGCAACAACTGGGTGAGAAAACGCACATAGGCTTGGGTGGTGGAAATTTCGCGGCCATCGGCGGTGGGGTCAGTGATGGCCTTGAAGGTCTCCATCGATGGCACGGTGAAATGCTCATCGGCCTTGGTGCGCCGTTGGGGCAAATAGCCGCCCAAAGCTTGGCGGCGCTCGTGCAAATAGCGCATCTCGGGTGTGTCGTCGGCCGGTTTGTAAAACGGCAACTTTGACAGCTCGCTGTCCGGGATAGGGATGTTGAAGCGGTCACGAAAGGCTTTGATGTCTTCGTCGGTCAGCTTCTTGGTTTGGTGCACCGTGTTTTTGCCCTCACCTGAGGAGCCCATGCCAAAGCCTTTGACGGTTTTGATCAACAGCACCGTGGGTTGGTCTTTGTGCTTGACCGCTGCGGCATAGGCGGCATAGACCTTTTGCGGGTCATGGCCGCCACGGCGCAAATTCCAAATATCGTCGTCGCTCAACTTGGCCACCATCTCCAAGGTGCGCGGGTCGCGGCCAAAGAAATGCTTGCGCACAAAGGCGCCGTCGTTGGCTTTGAAGGCCTGGTAGTCGCCGTCCACGGTCTCCATCATGATGCGGCGCAGGGCACCGTCTTTGTCGCGGGCGATCAAGGGGTCCCAGTTGCTGCCCCAAATGAGCTTGATCACGTTCCAACCAGAGCCCCGAAATTCGCTCTCCAACTCTTGAATGATCTTGCCATTGCCGCGCACCGGACCATCCAAACGTTGCAAATTGCAGTTGATGACAAAAATCAGGTTATCTAACTTTTCACGTGCCGCCAAACCAATGGCGCCCAAGGATTCCACCTCGTCCATCTCACCGTCACCACAAAATACCCAGACCTTGCGGTTTTCGGTATTGGCAATGCCACGGGCGTGCAGATACTTCAAAAATCTCGCTTGGTAAATCGCCATCAACGGACCCAGGCCCATGGAGACGGTTGGGAACTGCCAAAACTCAGGCATGAGTTTGGGATGGGGATAACTGGACAAGCCTTTGCCGTCCACCTCTTGACGGAAGTTGAGCAACTGCTCCTCAGACAGGCGCCCCTCTAAATAAGCTCGCGCATAAACACCTGGGGACACATGGCCCTGGATGTAGAGCAAGTCACCGCCGTGGTTTTCGTTTTCGGCATGCCAGAAATGGTTAAACCCAGCGCCGAACATGTGGGCCAGCGATGCAAACGAGCCGATGTGGCCACCCAAGTCCCCGCCATCAGCGGGGTTGTGGCGATTGGCCTTGACCACCATGGCCATGGCGTTCCAACGCATGTAAGCGCGCAAACGTTCCTCAATCTCAATATTGCCAGGGCAGCGCTCTTCTTGGTCAGGCTCCAAGGTGTTGACATAGCCCGTGTTGGCAGAAAACGGCATATCGATGCTGTTTTCGCGGGCATGTTCGAGCAATTGCTCTAATAAGTAGTGGGCCCGCTCAGGGCCCTCGGCTTGGATCACGGCCGATAACGCGTCCATCCACTCTCGGGTTTCTTGGCTGTCGCTGTCGTTCAGGGCAAAGGTGCGCAAGTCATGGGGCAGGGCTGACATGGATATCTATCTCCTACGTTGTTTTTGGCTTGTACGCTGTTTTAGCGTGTCTCTTATGAATTGTGCCATTTTTTCTCTTAAATTTCAAATTGTGCCCTTCAGTTTTGTATTGTGAAATTTAAACCATCCCAAAAGAAAGCGACCTTGCCCTTCTGGTCCACCTGAAGGGAGGCAAACAGGGTGGGCATGGCTGTCCTACACTCGATCACCATGACCTCACCAACGCGGCCCCGCTCAGCATTCAAAGAGATCAGTCTGCTGTGGCAAGGGTGGTGGCGGCGGCAAACGCCCAGCCGACAAGACCGGTTTGCTTTCATGGGGCCATTGACCGCAGTGATCATGTTTTTTGCGGCCATCAGCAGCGCATTTTGGTATTTGCGCTACGAAGAAATGGAGCGCGAGCAGGAAAGTGTGCGCCGCGACGTCGAATCGGCCCAGCAACAACTGCGCTTGCGCCTGGTTGAGCGACAAGAACAAATGATGCGACTGGCGCGCGACGCCGCCAATGGCGACATGGGGGTGATCAGCTTTTCCACACAAGCCGAAACCTTGGTGGCCCAGTTTCCAGAGTTGTCTTCGGTCAGTTGGCTGGATGCACGCCGACGAATCCGGGCCAGCTACTCGGCGCCTTCGTCACAAAATTCTTATCACTACAACCTTGGCGAGGTGTTGCGCAATACAGAAGCCGTGAAGACATTTCAATTGGCGCGTGAATTGCGCCGCACCATTTACTCGCCGCCTATCCTCGATCCGGGTCAAAAAGCACGCCCCGACTTTGACCTTCAATTGCATGTCCCCATCTATTCCCAAGGCAATTTTGAAGGGGTGGTGATGGCTGAATACAGCATGGATGGGTTGATCCGTTTTGCTGTGCCATCTGACATCACCGCCAGGCACGCGGTATCGCTGATGGATGCCTCTGGAATGGTCCTGGCCGGCCAAGCCATCACGGCCAGGGTGCGCACTTCGCCGGTGATGCCTTGGACGGCAGAAGCCTACGAGTTTTCGGTGCCTGTTTCCCCCGTGGGTAACAGCTTGATCCTGCGTGCACAGGCGTACCGCACCTCGCAAGGCCTGATTGGCAACGGATTGTTTTGGTTGGTGGGCGCCCTGAGCGTGCTGACCGCCTGGATGTTGATCGGCAGCTGGCGCCACACCCGCCGGCGCTTGCAAGCCCAGCAAGCCTTGATTGCCGAAACCAATTTCCGCCGCGCCATGGAAAACTCCATCCTCACGGGCATGCGGGCCATGGACTTGCAAGGCCAGATCACCTATGTGAATGCAGCCTTTTGCCAAATGACAGGCTGGACCGAGCAAGAACTGGTGGGCTTGAAACCCCCATTTCCCTATTGGCCCGAAGAAGACCGTGACACCTTAACCTTGCGCCTGCAAGAAGAGCTGTCCGGGCGCACCAGCCCCAGCGGCATACAGGTGCGGGTCTTGCGCAAAGACCTCAGCCTGTTTGCTGCACGGCTCTACGTTTCTCCACTGGTCGATGCGCTTGGCCAGCAAACCGGGTGGATGACATCGATGACCGACATCACCGAGCCCAACCGCATCCGCGACCAACTGGCTGCGTCTTATGAGCGCTTCACCACTGTGCTCGAGGCTTTGGATGCCTCGGTTTCTGTGGCCCCTTTGGGCAGCGAAGAGCTGTTGTTTGCCAACGGCCAATACCGGCTGTGGTTTGGCAACCAAGCCAATGGCCATTTGCAACTGATTGCCCAGGCCGGCATGCCCCCACAAGTCACCGACATCGAAAGTGACGACATTGACTCGCTGGCGGGATTGCCCACCATGGGCATCACCAACGCACCCAGCGAAAACGCGGAGATTTTCATCACCGACTTGGGCAAGTGGTTGGAGGTGCGGTCGCGCTATCTCAACTGGGTGGATGGCAGGTTGGCGCAAATGGTGATTGCCACCGACATCACGCCACGTCGACAAGCCGAAGAGCAAGCCGAGATGCAAGCGGCCCGCGCACAGAATGCAAGCCGCCTGATCACCATGGGCGAGATGGCCTCCAGTGTGGCCCATGAACTGAACCAGCCGCTGACCGCCATCAACAATTATTGCAACGGCCTGGTCTCGCGCCTAAAGGCTGGACACATCAGCGAACCTGACATGCTCATCGCGCTGGAAAAAACAGCGCGCCAAGCCCAGCGCGCTGGGCAAATCATTCAGCGCATCCGCGCCTTTGTGAAGCGCAGCGAGCCCAACCGCGTCCATGCCGATGTGGCGCCCATGGTGTTTGAGGCTTTGGAGTTGGCAGAAATTGAATTGCGTCGACGCAATGTCCGCTTGAGCCGCTTCATCCCCGATGGATTGCCCAAGGTCATGGTGGACGTGATTTTGATCGAGCAGGTTTTGTTGAACTTGCTCAAAAATGCCGCCGAGTCTATTGACCACGCCCAACGCCCCTCGACCCACCGGCATGTGGCCTTGCAAGTTGGTGTCAAGCGCATGGGTGAGCAAGAGGTGGTCGAGTTTTCTGTCACCGACACCGGCCAAGGCCTGGCCCCACAGGTCTTGGAACGCTTGTTCGAAGCGTTTTACTCCACCAAGGCCGAGGGCATGGGCATCGGCTTGAACCTGTGCCGCAGCATCGTGGAGTCGCACTTGGGTCGTATGCAAGCGCAGAACCTCTACAATGGAAGCGAAGTATCAGGATGCTGTTTTTCCTTTTGGCTACCCGTGAGCACGCCTGAAACTGAAACCTTAGCGCAACCCGCCCCCGACCCCGGAGTATCTGCATGAGTTTGATCCCCAAAAAAGGCACTGTCTATGTGGTCGATGACGACGAGGCCGTTCGCGATTCGCTGCAATGGTTGCTCGAAGGCAAAGATTACCGCGTGCGGTGCTTTGACTCTGCAGAGAGTTTCCTCAGCCGCTTTGATCCGCGCGAGGTGGCCTGCCTGATCGTTGACATCCGCATGGGCGGCATGACCGGCTTGGAATTGCAAGACCGCTTGATTGAACGCAAGTCGCCCTTGCCTGTGGTGTTCATTACCGGCCATGGCGATGTGCCCATGGCGGTGACCACCATGAAAAAAGGTGCGAGGGACTTTATCCAAAAGCCTTTTATCGAAGACGACTTGCTCAGCTTGGTCGAGCGCATGCTGGAGCAGGCCAAGACTTCATTTGCCGATTATCAGCATGCCGCCAGCCGCGACGCATTGATGGCCAAACTCACATCGCGCGAAGCCCAGGTGCTCGAGCGCATTGTGGCGGGCCGCTTGAACAAACAAATTGCCGATGACCTCGGCATCAGCATCAAGACGGTTGAAGCGCACCGCGCCAACATCATGGAAAAGCTCAATGCCAACACCGTGGCAGACCTGCTCAAAATTGCGCTGGGTCAAAGTCCTGTCAAAGCCTGAGCGGGCCTTCCACAGCCCCCAACCCAACGCCCGTGTGATGCGGGCGTTTCACATTGAAAACCGACATGACAGCCCAACTCATTGACGGCAACGCCTTGGCCCAACACTGGCGCGAACAAGTTGCGCGAGACTGCCAGGTCTTGCAAGCGCGTGGCGTGAAACCTGGCTTGGCCGTGCTGCTGGTGGGCGACAACCCGGCCAGCCAAGTTTATGTGCGCAACAAAGTCAAGGCCTGCGAGCAAGCCGGCTTGCACTCCGTGCTCGATCAACTGCCTGCCGACTTGAGTGAGTCCGACTTGCTGGCACGGGTGGACGCGCTCAACCGCGACCCCTTGATTCACGGCATCTTGGTGCAACTCCCCCTGCCCGCCCACATCAATGCGCACAAGGTGATTGAAGCCATTGACCCGGCCAAAGATGTGGATGGGTTTCATGTGGCCAGTGCCGGTGCATTGATGACCGGCATGCCCGGTTTTTGGCCATGCACCCCCCACGGTTGCATGAAGATGTTGGAGAGCATCAACTACCCCCTGAGCGGTAAACACGCCGTGGTCATCGGTCGCAGCAACATCGTGGGCAAGCCCATGGCCTTGATGCTGCTGGCACAAAACGCCACCGTGACCATTTGCCACAGCCGCACCGCCAACCTCAAAGCCATCACTTTGCAGGCCGATGTGATCGTGGCTGCAGTGGGCCAGCGCAACACCGTCACCGCTGACATGGTCAAGCCAGGTGCCGTGGTGATCGATGTGGGCATGAACCGCAACGAGGCCGGCAAGCTGTGCGGGGACGTGGACTTTGAAGGTGTGCGCCAGGTCGCTGGCCACATCACCCCTGTGCCTGGCGGCGTGGGGCCCATGACCATCGCCATGCTGCTGGTCAACACCTTGGAATCGGCAAAACGCACCTTATCTGTTTGACACCATGAACCAACGACCCAACCCCCTGCTCGACTTCACCGATGTGCCGCTTTTCGACGCGGTGACGCCTTCGGACATTCCCAGCGCTTTGGACCCTTTGCTTGCAGATGCCGAGCAAGCCTTGGCCCAGGTGTGCGCGAGCGACTTTCCAGCCCAATGGCAGGCCATGGCCCAGGTGTTGGATGTGGCCACCGAGCGACTGGGCCGCGCTTGGGGCGTGGTCGGCCATTTGCAAGCCGTGGCTGACGCGCCAGAATTGCGAGCCGCCTACAACGCTGCCCTGCCCCGGGTCACCGAATTTTGGACCCGCATGGGTGCCAACGAAAACCTGTATGCCAAATACAAAGCCATGGACCCGGCCACGCTCAACCCCGAGCAAACCAAAGCGCGTGACAACGCTTTGCGCAACTTTGTGTTGTCGGGGGCCGAACTCAATGGCGAACCCAAAACCCGTTTTGCAGCCATTCAAGAGCGCCAGGCCGAGCTGAGCCAAAAATTCAGTGAAAACGTTTTGGATGCCACCGACCAATGGTCGCTGCTGGTCAGCCCCGCAGAGATGATCGGCGTGCCTGAGGACGTGTGCAAGGCGACCCAAGCTGCCGCACAAGCCCAAGGCCAAGAAGGGCATTTGTTGAACTTGAAGATGCCGTGCTACCTGCCCATCATGCAGTACGCCCAGAGCAGCGGTTTGCGCGAAAAACTCTACCGTGCCTACGCCACCCGTGCCTCTGACCAAGCCGACAAGCCCGAGCAAGACAACACCGCCTTGATCCAAGAAATTTTGGCCCTGCGCCAAGAAGAAGCCGTCTTGTTGGGTTACGCCAATTTCGCCGAAGTGTCCTTGGCCAACAAAATGGCCACATCTCCCGACCATGTGGTGGCTTTTTTGCGTGATCTGGCCCAGCGTGCCCGGCCCAGTGCCGAGCGCGATGTGGCAGAAATGCGCGCCTTTGCCGCCGAGCAGCTGGGGCTGAGCGACCCCCAACCCTGGGACTGGACTTTCATCGGCGAAAAGCTCAAAGAAGCGCGCTACGCCTTCAGCGACCAAGACGTCAAGCCTTATTTCACCGCGCCCAAGGTTTTGGCCGGCTTGTTCAAAATTGTGGAGACCTTGTTCGAAGTCAGCATCCGCCCTGACCATGCGCCCGTGTGGCACCCTGGCGTGGGTTTTTACCGCATCGAGCGCGCTGGTCAGTTGATTGGCCAGTTTTACCTGGACCCAGGTGCACGCGCAGGCAAACGCGGTGGTGCATGGATGGACGACGTGCGGGCACGCTGGCTGCGCCCAGACAACGGGCATTTGCAAACCCCAGTGGCGCATTTGGTGTGCAACTTTGCCGATGGCGTGGATGGACAACCGCCCTTGCTCAGCCATGACGATGTGATCACCTTGTTCCACGAGTGTGGCCACGGCCTGCACCATTTGCTGACCCAAGTTAACGAGCGCGATGTCTCTGGCATCAGCGGGGTCGAATGGGACGCCGTTGAATTGCCCAGCCAGTTCATGGAAAACTTTTGCTGGGAATGGTCGGTGCTGCGCCACATGACCGGCCACGTGGACACGGGAGAGGCCTTGCCGCGCGCTTTGTTTGACAAGATGATGGCCGCCAAAAATTTCCAAAGCGGCTTGCAAACCCTGCGCCAAATCGAGTTTTCCTTGTTTGATATGCGCTTGCACACCGAGGGCGCGCGCGCACACGATTTCATGCAGGTGCTGCAAGACGTGCGTGCCGAGGTCTCGGTGCTGACCGCGCCCCGTTGGGGTCGCACCCCGCACAGCTTCAGCCACATTTTTGCGGGTGGCTATGCCGCGGGTTACTACAGCTACAAATGGGCCGAGGTCTTATCGGCCGACGCTTACGCGGCCTTTGAAGAAACCGCAGGAAGCGATGGCACACCCAGCGTGGAGACAGGGCGGCGTTATCGCAAAGAGATTTTGGAAGCCGGTGGGAGCCGTCCAGCGATGACCTCTTTCAAAGCCTTTCGCGGCCGCGAACCGCAACTCGACGCCTTGCTGCGCCATCAGGGCATGGAGGCTTCTGCGGCTCAATAAATCAGCGTCTTCACACCCGCTGGCGTGCCCAACAAACAGACGTTGGCTTTTTGGTGGGCAAACACCCCCACGGTCACCACACCTGGCCACTGGCTGACCATGTCCTCAAAAGCCAGAGGATCGGTGATCGACAGCCCCCGCACATCCAAAATGTGTTGGCCGTTGTCGGTGACCAAGGCCGCGCCGTTGCGCAAGCGCAGGCTGGCTTGGCCACCGATTTGGGCAAAGCGCCGCATCAAACTGGCCGCGGCCATGGGGATGACCTCCACCGGCAAAGGAAAAGCGCCCAAGGTCTGCACCAGCTTGCTCTCGTCGGCAATGCAGACAAAACGCAGGGCCATGGCGGCGACAATTTTTTCTCTCGTCAGCGCCGCGCCGCCGCCCTTGACCATGAAGCCGTGGCCGTCAATTTCATCGGCCCCGTCGATGTAGACCGACAAACCTTCAACGGCTTGGGCGTCCAGCACCCGAATACCCACGGCTTGCAAGCGCTGGGTCGAGGCCTCTGAACTCGACACCGCGCCCGCAATGGCGTCGCGCATGCTGGCCAGCGCATCAATGAAATGGTTGACCGTGGACCCGGTGCCCACCCCCAACACCTGGCCCGGCACCACATAAGCCAATGCAGCGCGACCGACCAAGGCCTTCAATTCATCTTGGCTCAAAGGGGGCGCCGTTGGCTGGGTGTGCATGGGTGAAAATCCTGTCTTTGTATCGATGTCTGGGATTATCCATGTCGCTCTTGCCTTATGCCTTCGCCCGTCCGCTGTTGTTCGCCATGGACGCCGAGGCTGCACACGACCTCACCCTGGCGGGACTGGAGCGCAGCCAAAACACGCCCCTGCAATGGAGCTACTGCCAAACCCGGGTCAAGGACCCGGTGGACTTGGCCGGTCTGAAGTTTCCCAACCGCGTGGGACTGGCCGCTGGCTTGGACAAAAACGCCCGCTGTATCGACGCCTTGGCCGCCATGGGCTTTGGCTTTGTCGAGGTGGGCACTGTCACGCCGCTGGGCCAAGCC
>CAMDJU010000095.1 GCA_945900695.1 Bordetella parapertussis
ACCATCAACGGTTTGGGCGAGCGGGCGGGCAATTGCTCGCTGGAAGAGGTGGTGATGGCCATCAAAACCCGGCGCGACTACTTTGGCTTGGATTGCGCCATCGATACCCGACACATCTTGGCCGCCAGCCGCATGGTGAGCCAAACCACAGGCTTTGTGGTGCAGCCCAACAAGGCCGTGGTGGGGGCCAATGCCTTTGCCCATGCCTCTGGCATCCACCAAGATGGCGTGCTCAAAGCACGTGATACCTACGAGATCATGCGCGCCGAAGATGTGGGCTGGAGCGCCAATAAGTTGGTGCTGGGCAAGCTCAGCGGGCGCAATGCCTTCAAACAGCGTTTGCTGGACTTGGGAGTGGAGATGGAGTCCGAGGCCGATATCAATGCCGCCTTTGCCCGCTTCAAAGAGCTGGCAGACCGCAAGAGCGATATTTTTGACGAAGACATCTTGGCCCTGGTCAGCGAAGAAAACACCCATCAAGGTGACGACGCCTATGGGTTTGTATCTTTGGCCCAGCACAGCGAAACCGGCGAGCGCCCTCAAGCCAAGGTGGTATTCACTGTCCATGGCAAAGAGGTGCATGGCCAGTCAGATGGCAATGGACCCGTGGACGCTTCACTCAAAGCCATTGAGAACCATGTGAAAAGCGGTGCCGAGATGGTCTTGTATTCGGTCAACGCCATCAGCGGTTCTACCGAAAGCCAAGGCGAGGTCACGGTGCGGTTGCAAAACAGTGGTCGGGTGGTCAATGGTGTGGGTTCAGACCCCGACATCGTGGTGGCATCGGCAAAAGCGTACTTAAGTGCGCTCAATAAGCTGCAAAGCAAGGCGGATCGGGTGGCGGCCCAAGGCTAAACCGCCTTGGTTAGAACCGGCAAGCCCGATTTACTTGATAAATGTTTTCCAAGTCTTTGATCTTGCGAAACTATTTTTCTTTGTTAGACTCCAAGCTTCTAGATTTGTGGGGTAGCGCTTTGAAGCAAATTGCACGGGGTTGGGGCACGTTGTGTTTGTCCATGTGTTTGGCAGGTTTGGCATTTGCAGCAGAACCAGCAAAATCAACAGCGACAAATGCTGCCAAAAAACCGGTTGCTCAGGCTCAGCGCAACAAAGCCAACGCCCAACCCAAAGCCAAAGCCAAAGCCAAAACCAAAGCGCCAGTGAAAGCCCGTGTCGACACGCGGCCCTCTTTTGGCAAAGTGGCCGGTCTGCATGACGTGAGCGATGAGTTGTCGCTCAAGTCCAGCGTGGCTTTGGTGGTCGACCAAGATACCCAAGAGGTGCTGCTCAGCAAAAACGACAGTGCCGTTCTGCCCATTGCCTCCATCACCAAGCTGATGACGGCGTTGCTGATCAACGATGCTCAGTTGCCCATGGACGAGATGATCACCATCACCCAAGACGATGTGGACACCGAAAAGGGCAGCCGTTCACGGCTGCAAGTGGGCGCCAGTTTGGCCCGTGGGGAGTTGCTGCATTTGGCCTTGATGGCCAGTGAAAACCGCGCCGCCCATGCCTTGGGCCGCACTTACCCGGGTGGGCTGGAGGTCTTTGTGGGGCTGATGAACCTGAAAGCCAAAGACATTGGCATGACCGATACCCGCTTTGTCGAGCCCACGGGCTTGTCGAGCAAAAACCAATCCAGTGCCAAAGACTTGGTCACCTTGGTGCAAATGGCCTATCGCGAACCCCTGTTGCGCGACCTCTCAACCAGCGACAGCCATGTGGTGGATGTCGGCCGCCACAGCTTGATCTACAAAACCACCAACCGCTTGATCAACAACCCCAGTTGGGACATTGGTTTGCAAAAAACCGGTTACATCTCTGAGGCGGGCCAATGCCTGGTGATGCAAACCAAAATTGCCGGGCGCAAATTGATCATGGTCTTTTTGGACTCGGCTGGCAAATTCAGCCGGATAGCCGACGCAGAGCGGGTTCGCCGCTGGGTCGAAGCCAAGCACCGTGCGGTCGTGCCTCAAACCTGATCGTCACTTTAGCCAGAGCGGCCCATATGCCGCACAGGTCGGCGGCATATTTAACCTTCTGGCGCTTGGGCGGTGAGACCCTTCAACCGGCTCAGCGCTCTCCAGCAGCCAACAGGCGTTGGCTGAGCCATTCGGGCTCTTGCACCATCACCTCATGCCCGCAAGCCGCCCGTTCCATCTGCCACCCTGGGATTTTGGCCAGCCGCGCTTCTATCGCACCAAAGGGTGAGGGATCGTAGCCCGCAGCGCGGATGTACACCGCCTTGCGCACATGCTCCCAAGGCCGATCGTGTTCCAGGGCTTGCAGCATGCAAGCGGCGGGCTGGTCACTGGTGCGCCGGTCGACCCAGGCTTGGTCTTCGGGTGATGTGATTTTCCAAGACGCCGCACTGGGCGAGGGAATGCGCCAATTGGCTTCAAACGCCAGTCGCGCTTTTTCTCGCCGATCTGGTGGCATGGCGTCCACCAGGCTTTGGTGGGGCTCGGGCACAAACGCATCCAAGTAAACCAGTGCATCCATGCGGCTGCGCAAGGCCTCGGCCACGCCGGTGATCACCATGCCGCCATAACTGTGGCCACACAAGACGACGTCTTCCAGCTCTTCGGATTGGATGAGGCCGACCACGTCTTGCACATGGGTCATCAAATTGACCTCGGGGGTGAGCAGGTGGGCACGATCGGCCAAGCCCGTCAAGGTGGGTGTGAAAACCCGGTGACCCGCGGCCACCAGCCGTTCACTGACCCGGCGCCAACACCAACCCCCATGCCAGGCCCCGTGCACCAGTACAAAGGTGTGTGTTGCACCGCCGGGGGACATCAATGGAGGCTCAATGGCTCAAAATCTTTGACAAGAACTCTTGTGCCCGCGCACTGCGGGGTGCCCCAAAAAACTCATCGCGGGTGCAGTCTTCAACGATCTTGCCTTGGTCCATGAAGATGACGCGGTGGGCCACTTTGCGGGCGAAACCCATCTCGTGGGTGACCACCATCATGGTCATGCCTTCTGAGGCCAGTTGCACCATCACATCCAGCACTTCGCTGACCATCTCAGGGTCCAGCGCTGAGGTGGGCTCATCAAACAGCATGGCCACGGGGTCCATGGCCAAGGCGCGGGCGATGGCCACGCGTTGCTGCTGGCCGCCCGATAACTGGCCTGGAAATTTGTTCGCATGTTCGGACAGGCCCACGCGCTCCAACAGCCCCAAGGCCTTGTCACGCGCTTGCTCTGCTGAACGGTTCAGCACTTTGAGCTGTCCCAGGGTGAGGTTTTCGGTCACGCTCAGGTGTGGAAACAACTCGAAGTGCTGAAACACCATGCCAATGCGGGCGCGCAATTGGGGCAAGTTGGTGGCCGCGTCGCCTACCGACAGGCCGTCCATGTGGATGGTGCCTTTTTGAAATGGCTCCAAACCGTTCGCGCATTTGATCAGGGTGGATTTGCCCGATCCTGATGGGCCACACACGACCACCACTTCACCCTTGTTGACCTGGGTGCTGCACTGGTCGAGCACTTGAAAGTCTCCGTACCATTTGCTCACGTTTTGAAAGTGGAGGGTTGCAGGCATGGTGGTCTTTCAGCGGATGATGGCCGTGCGCGCTTGCAAGCGGCGCACACCCCAAGAGGCGAGGGAGCAAATCACAAAGTACACCAGGGCGGCAAAGGTGTACATCTCCAAAAGGCGGCTGTCGCGGTTGGCGACCTTGCTGGCCGCCCCCAAAAAGTCGGTGCTCGATATCACATAGACCAGCGAGGTGTCTTGAAACAAGATGATCGACTGCGTCAACAGCACCGGTAGCATGTTGCGAAACGCTTGCGGCAAAACCACAAACGACATGGCTTGGCGGTAGTTCAGGCCAATCGCATAGGCGGCAGAAATTTGTCCGCTGGGGATGGACTGGATGCCCGCGCGCATGATTTCGCAAAAGAAGGCGGCTTCAAACAAGGTGAAGGTGATCAAGGCGCTGGCAAATGCACCCACCTTGATGGGATCTTTGCTGCCCAATACCCAAGCACCCAGCCAGGGCACCAAAAAAAAGAACCAAAAAATAACCAGCACCAGGGGCAGCGATCGCATGAGGTTCACGTATGCACCCGCAAAGGCCGACAGGGGCTTGATGGACGACAAGCGCATCAGCGCCAGCGCCGTGCCCAGCACCACCCCACCGACCATGGACAAGGCAGTGAGGGTGAGGGTAAAGGTCATGCCCTCTTTGAACAGGTACTCCCAAGAGCGTGCAATGACGTCAAAGTCGTAGTTCATGCTCAGTGCCCCGCCTGCGGTGCGTTGCTCGCAGAGCCAATATAGCCGGGCAAGCGCAAGTGGTTCTCCAACCTGCGCATCGCCAACACCACACACAAATTGACCAGCAGGTAAATCAAGGTGGCGGCGGCAAAGGCCTCAAAAACGTGGAAGCTGAACTCTTGCATGGCGCGGGCCCGACCAGTGAGCTCCATCAGGCCAATGGTCA
Organism: Bordetella parapertussis; assembly: GCA_945900695.1. Lineage (GTDB taxonomy): Bacteria > Pseudomonadota > Gammaproteobacteria > Burkholderiales > Burkholderiaceae_C > Limnohabitans > Limnohabitans parapertussis_A. Next base: position 4,455 of record CAMDJU010000095.1, read on the forward strand.
AGGCCAGCGATGTGTTTTTGATGGTGTTCAAAAACTCCGAGGTCAGCGGCGGCAAGATGATCCGAAACACCATCGGCAGCAGCACATAGCGGTAGGTTTGCCAAGTCGTCAGGCCCACCGACAAACCGGCCATGCGTTGTCCTCTGGGCAATGCCTGAATGCCCGAGCGCACTTGCTCGGCCACCCGAACAGACATGAACAGGCCCAAACACAGCACCGCTGGCACCAAAGACGACCAGGGAGGCGGCATTTGCTTGATGGCGTCGCCCCAGGCCTGGGGCAACAACTCGGGGAACACGAAATACCACAAGAACATTTGCACCAGCAATGGGATGTTGCGAAACAACTCCGTGTAAGCCAGGCAGGCTTTTTCAATCGCGGGCTTGCCCAAGGTGCGCAACGTGCCCACCAGCACGCCCAGCGCCAGGGCCAGTGTCCAGGCTAACAAGGCCGTGACCACGGTCCAACCCAGGCCACCAATGAGGTAAGCCAAGTAAGTGCCCGATGCGCCCGGTTCGAGCTCGGCAAAGATGTGCCAGTCCCAGTTGTATTTCATGTCACTGTGCGTTGTCTGCGTGGGTGCGATAAGCCTTTGGGCTCAGCCCACAAAAAAAGGGAACTTGCGCTCCCTTTTTTTGGGTGAGTTCATTGGCCTTATTCGTAGACCTTGGGGTCAGGTGAATCGGTGGGCTTGGCCATCACCCTTTTAAGGCTGGGGCTGATGGGGATGTTCAAGTTGATGCCTTTGGGGGCAATGGGCTTTTCAAACCAAGTGTTGTAGATGCCGTTGATCGCACCCGATGTCAACAAGGCGCTGACAGCACTGTCCACCACTTGTTTGAACTTGGGGTCATCCTTGCGGATCATGATGCCGTAGGGCTCAACCGACAAAGCCTCGCTGGAGATTTCATAGTCACCCGGCGTTTTGGCATTGGCCACCAAACCAGCCAACAAAATGTCATCCATGGCAAAAGCTGCGGCGCGGCCTGTCTCGACCATCAAAAACGCTTCAGCGTGGCCATTGGCCGAGACGATGCTGATGCCCAGGTTTTGCGCGGCGTTCAACTCGGTGACTTGTTTGATGTTGGTGGTGCCAGCGGTAGAGACCAGGGTTTTGCCCTTGAGGTCGGCCAGCTTTTTGATGCCCGAGTTCTTTTTGTAGACGATGCGGTTGGCCGTCACAAAAGTGGTGGGCGCGTAAGACACTTGCTTTTGGCGGTCGGCATTGTTGGTGGTGGAACCACATTCAATGTCCACAGTGCCATTGGCCAGCAGCGGAATGCGGTTGGCTGAGGTGACCAATTGGTATTTGACTTCGAGCTTGGCCAAGCCCAGATTTTTTTGCACCGCGTCCACGATGCGCAGGCACAGGTCAATCGAATAACCAATGGGCTTTTGCTTGTCGTCGTAGTAGGAGAAGGGGATGGACGCATCCCGGTGGCCAATGGTGAAGCTACCGCTGGATTTGACTTTTTCCAGGGTGTCAGCATGGCCCACATTGGCGGCCAAAGCAAAGGCCAAGCAGGCCACGGTGCGCAAAGAAAAGCTCATGAATGCTCCTACAAAAATGATGTCGAATCCTAGCCTAGAAATAGGCCTCGGGCAAGGATGAAAAACCCCTTTTTACTTCCTGGGGTTTGCCCTTGATTCGGGGTTTATCCCTTGCCTCTTGGTGGTGCATGTGTGAGGATAAGGCACCAATGTGGGGGATGGACATGGGCATATGGATCGAGTTGGGCGTGTTTGCACTGGTGTTTGTGTTTGCCATCCACCAGTGGCATGACTTGAAAAAAGAAAAAGCCAAGCGCGAAGCTGCCCGCCAACAGACTGACCAAAACAACAAGGACCACCATGATTGATTCAATACGCCGATACAGCCCCTGGGCACTCCTTTTTGGGGCACTCACGGCATGGGCCCAACCCTATCCCAACAAACCGGTGCGCATCTTGGTGCCCTTTGTGGCCGGGGGCACCAGCGACATCGTCGCCCGTGCGGTGGCGCAAAAACTCAACGAAGCCGGTTACGTCACCTTGGTGGAAAACCGCCCTGGGGCCAACGGCAGTGTGGCCGCTGAAGCCTTGGTCAAATCTGCCCCCGATGGCTACACCATCATGGTGGGCTCGATCGGCACCTTTGCCATCAACATGGGGCTGTACAAAAACCCGCGCTACGACGTGATGCGCGACTTGGAGGCCATCACCGTGGCGGTCAGCACCCCGAATGTGTTGATCACCCCGCCACAGTTTCCGGCCAATAACCTCAAAGAGTTCATCGACTACGCGCGCAAAAACCCAGGCAAGGTGTCTTATGGCTCATCGGGCTCGGGATCTAGCGACCATTTGTCGGCTGAGATGTTCAAAATCCAAACCCAGTCGTTTGGGGTGCACATCCCTTACCGCGGTGGCGCGGCCGCACAAACCGACATCATGGCAGGCAACATCGAGGCGTCTTTCCAAAATTTTGGCACCGTCGTGCCCTACATCCGCGCGGGCAAGATGAAGGCCTTGGCCGTCACGTCCAAAAACCGCATGCCCCAATTGCCCCAAGTGCCGACCATGATCGAAAGCGGCTTGGCCGACTTTGATGTCACCTCTTGGCAGGCTTTTGCAGCGCCCAAGGGCACGCCCAAAGAGATCATTGCCAAACTGCATGCCGACATGGCCAAGGGCTTGCGCTCGGCCGATTTGACCCAACGCTTCAATGCCCAAGGCTTTGACATCGTGGCCAACTCCCCAGCCGAGGCCTCGGCATTTTTCAAACAAGAGATTGACCGCTGGACGGCGGTGGTCAAGCAGTCGGGCGCCACCGTCGATTGACCTCTCAGGCTTTGTCGTCCAAGCGTTTTTGCAGCTGATCTGACCACGCTTGCATGGGCAGTTTGCTGGGGTTGTCGCGCACCAAAGCCTCGGTATCGGCCATCAGTTTCGCAGTCGGCTCGCTCAGGTCAATGGGCACGGCAAAAGGCTGGCTCACATACCAAGATGAGGGCGTGTACAGCTCTACTCGGTTGCCTTCGGGGTCGAAAAAATAAATGCTCCAGGCATTGCCGTGGCTGATGGTGCGCTGGATTTGCACCTTGGCTTTGCTCAGTTGCGCATAAAAAGTGCGCAAATCCTCCAGCGAGTCCACCTTGAAAGAGATTTGGTTGATGGGCGAGAACACCGAATCCTCCGGTCGCCCAGAGGCCAGCACCAATTGGTGGTGCTCTTGGGGATTGCGGCTCAAAAACACAATCTGACCACCGGCGAAATACTCGCCGCCATCGGTCTGCACCAGTCCCAGGGTGGATTGGTAAAACTCAACCATGCCTGTCAAGTCTTGGCAATACAGACCAAAGTGGGTCAATTGCGCGTTGGGGATTTTGCGGTTGCCCATCAATTGGCGCGGCATGGTGTGTTGGGGTTCATTGGCGTTCGATTTTCTTTTGTTCAACGATGCGTTTCCACACGGTCATTTCGCGCTCGATGCGATCGCGCATTTGCGCTGGTGAAGAGGGGATGGGTGTGCCACCCAACTCGGCAAAGCGTTTTTTCACATCGTCCATGTCCAAAATCGCGCGCACTTCGCGGTTGATTTTGTCCACCACGGCCGCAGGTGTGCCGGGAGCCACCGCCAAGCCCAGCCAAGAGCTGAAGTCCAAGCCGGGCAGGGTTTCGGCCACGGTGGGCAAGTCCGCCATCAGCGGCGAGCGGGCGGAAGCGGTCGAGGCCAAGCCGCGCACCTTGCCGCCACGAATTTGGCCAAATGCGAAGGTGCTGGTTTCGACCATCACATCCACGCGGCCACCGAGCAACTCAATCATCGCTGGCCCAGCCCCTTTGAAGGGCACATGCAACATGGACACGCCGGCTTCGCTGGCCACCCATTCACCCGTCAGGTGCTGCAAGCTGCCCACACCCGCTGAAGAAAAGCTCATCTTTCCGGGCTGCGCTTTGGCGCGGGCCAGCAAGTCGGGCAGCGACTTGATAGGCGAGTCTTGTGCCACGCTGATCACCATCGGGTAGGCGACGATGGTCGAGACCAAACCGAAGTCTTTCACGGGGTCGTAAGGCAATTTATTCATCACCGCAGCAGACACGGGGTGACCGCCGGTGAGCAACACCATGTTGTAGCCGTCAGGTGCAGACTTGGCGATAAAGTCGTTGGCAATCAGGCCGGTGGCACCGACTTTTTGCTCTACGACCACGGTTTGGTTCAAACGCTCCGACAGCTTTTGGGCCAGCAACCTGGAGATGATGTCCGAGCTGCCCCCAGGTGGGAAACCCACCACAAAGCGGATCGGTTTATTGGGGTAGTCTTGTGCGGCGGCCGTGATGGGGGCAGAAAAAGCCATGGCCGCCAACAGAGAAAGTCCCACACTGCGCTTGAAATTTTGCAAAATGAACATCTTGAAACCTATCGTTAGAACAAGCTCTAGTATCGCCAACAAACACATGCCAAACACATCAGGTTTTCCCGGCTCAGGTGAACACCACATGAGTGGTTGAATCTCAGCCAGATCCCAGCCAAACTGCCCCCTGAACCCCACCCCTCACCCCTCACACCCCCCCATGGCCCCATCACCCCCCACCCCAGACGCCCAAACAGTTGCTCATTTTTTGTTGGAACCGTGGCAAACCCGATCCGTCATGGACGCCTGGCCCAGCGGGATACAACCGCTGGACCGTGCTGGGGCCTACCCGGTGCAAAACGCCTTGTTCAAGGCCACTCAAGGCACTCATTTGGGCTGGAAGATCGCTGCCACCAGCAGCGCCGGGCAAAAACACATTGGCGTGAGCGCGCCATTGGCGGGGCGGCTCATGCACGAGCGCTGCCATGCCGATGGCGCTCCCGTGGATGTGCAGCGCAACCGCATGCGGGTGGCTGAAGCGGAGTTTGCTTTTCGCATGGGGCGCGACGTCACAGCCCCCATAGGCCA
>CAMDJU010000096.1 GCA_945900695.1 Bordetella parapertussis
GCAGCTTTTGACGCTTTGGACGATGCATTGGCCGCGCAAAACAAATCCCCCGCTTTGGCCAATGCCCTGTTGTTGATGGCCAGCAAGAAAAACGGTGCCAAATACTTCATCATCGTCACCGGCCCCTATGAAAACCGAGTGGCTGCCGAGGGCGCCATGAAAGCCGAGCCCGCATTTGCCAAGTCATGGATGCGTTCTGCACAATCTGTCAAGCAGCAATATGCTGCCCTTTGACACCCCACACAGGAGCCGTCCATGAGTGAAGAAATTTTTGGCGATAAATCTCCGCACCAAGTCAGTGTGTCAGAAGGGTCGGGCAATGCCGGTAGCTCTCGGGGTCGATCGGGCAAATTCAAAGCCGATACGTCGCGGCGCATCAACGTTGACAAGGCCGAAGGCGAGATGGTGTCGCGCCAGATCAACACCGATGACGAAACCCAAGTGCCTGGTGGCCTGGGTCACAACGACCCTGGTCTATTGGTGCCGCACCCTGATAACGGTCAGCCTCAGGGCGCGCATCTCACGACCGGCGCAGCCCAAAATGGGCCCGTGCTGGAGCGCGAGGCCCTGTCCGACCGTTTTCAAGCCGTCAGCGAAGGCGCGGCAGAAGAAAACCGCCAAGCCTTGCCCGGCCATGAAGACCAGGCCGCGCAACGCATCCGCATCCAAGCGCAAGCCACTGCAGACAATGTGCAGGCATTGCCTGAATCTTCCGCCGCTGCGCCGAATTTGGCGCTTTTGCCCGCGCAAGACAATGCGCAAAACCGGGTGACATTGCCCGCCAAAGACGCCCGCGATGCCAGCAAGGGCCCCATCATCCAGGCCGATGCGTCGCGCCCCGCGCCGACCTTACCCAACGCCGCTACTGGCTCAGCGTCCGGTCCATCTGCTGAACACTCCAACTATCCGCACTCAGCGCCGATGGCCAAACCCGAGACGGCCGACCACCGGGAAGGTCTGACATCGGCTGGACAAACCGATCACGCGGTCCCCATCGAAGCCGATGGCATGGCCGACCGGCATGTGCCTTTGCCTGGCGTTGACGGCCGCACCGACAACCGACAAACCCTGGACGCCCAGGCCTTGCAAGACCACCTCGAACCGGTGCCGGGCCAAAAGGCAACCTCCAACGTGCTTCATTTGCCCACAGGTGGCAACGACTTGGCGTCCGTCGATATCGGCCATGCGCAGCCCGATGACGGAGATGAAATCTTTGAAAATAATGGCGAAATAGAAGCGTTGGCACCCACTCACTTAGACGATGGTGCCGAGCCTGCGATGGCCGAGGTGGCGCATGAAAGCCCGCCAGCGCCTCAAGCCATCAAGCTTCAAGCCGATCTATGGCGTGAGGGGTTTCGCGGCCGGGTGGCAAAGATCAAGGAGCAAGTGGCCTTGATCCATGAAAACCTCGACAAGCTCGAAAAGTAAAACACGGAAACACACATGTCGGACGAGACCAAGGGCCAAGACACCGAGCCCACACTGCAAGACCCCAACGGCGCGGACGCTTCGTCCGAGCTCGGTCACGCCAGTCATCTCGACGACGTGTCCGCCGAGGTGCAGGCTGCGTCCGAAGCCCTGGCCGAGCTGTCTGGCCAACCGCTGGACGCCGATGAGGTCGCCCGTCAGCTGGAAGACATCACCAATGTGGTGTTGAATTCAGCCGAGGTGTCCACCCGATCCGCTTCAGTGGCGGCCAGCATTGGTCACCAGTTGCGCGCCGTCAGCAACGACATCACTGATAACAATAAGCGCAGCATCTTGCATTCGCGTGTCGTCATGGGCGTGTTCATGCTGTTTGTGGCGATGGCGGTGGGTACCTTCTTTGCCATATCCACGCGCATGCAGCAAAACATCCGCCAGCTCGACACCATCACCACCGCTGCGGCCAAACGCGTCATCGAACTCAATGCAGCCATCACTTATTCCGTGGACTCGACCAAGCGCCAGCAAGAGTTGCAAGACAAGCAGGCCGAGTTCACCGACAGCCAGACCAAGATCACAGCGCGCCTGGATGACATGAGCAAAGCCGTTTTGGCCTTGCCCCAATCGGTGGCGGATCAAAACACCAAGGCCAACGACACCAAAATGGCGGCCTTGGAGAAAAAGCTGCAAAGCCTAGAGACCAAGCTGCAAACCTTGGTGGACAAACCCGCGCCCAGCGTGGGCCCGAGCCAGCAAGCGCTGATGGCCGATAAACAGGCCTTGACGGCCGAAAAACAAAGCCTGAACGCCGAAAACCAAAGGCTGAAAAAAGAAATTGACAACCTCGCGGCCAAGTTGCGCGAGAAGCCCCCGATGCCCAAACCGGCCTTGGCAGAACCCAAACCCACGCCGCTGCCCAAGCCAGCCCCCAGACCGGCGCCTGCGCCCAAAGCAGAAGTTCAGCCCGAACCCAAGCCCATTCCCGCACCGGTGGTGGTGGCGCCAGAGCCGCGACCTGTGGTTCCCGCTGTGCCACAAACACCGCCCCGCGAGCGGCCGATCCAGTACCCGCGACCGGTTGACTGATAGCGCCGACGCTCAGGCAAAGCGCGAGGCGCTGGCCATCGGGTATTGGTTGAATGGTGCGGGCAAAGTGCTGGCACCTTCCAGCAAAGCATTCGGTGGCAGTTGGGTGAACAAATCAGACAACGGCCGCGATTCGGTATCGCTGACCCGGCGCATGATGTGGCGCAAGGCCAAGTCTTGGGGTTGGTGCAGGCCTGCGGCTTCCAGCAGTTCTTTGAGCGCTTCCAATGTGTGGTGGTGAAAGTGCAGCACGCGTTGCGCTTTGTCGGGCACCACCAGGGCAATTTGTCGTTTGGGGTCTTGGGTGGTCACGCCCGTGGGGCAGTTGCCCGTGTGGCAGGTTTGCGCTTGGATGCAGCCCAGCGCAAACATGAAGCCGCGTGCGCTGTTGCACCAGTCGGCACCCAAAGCCAAGGTGCGCGCCACATCAAAAGCGCTGATGATTTTGCCGCTGGCCCCCAAGCGGATGTGCTCGCGCAGGCCCACACCCACCAAAGTGTTGTGCACCAAGCGCAGGCCTTCTTGCATGGGCGTGCCCATGTGGTCCGAGAACTCCAAGGGCGCGGCACCGGTGCCACCTTCGGCCCCGTCGATGACGATGAAGTCGGGGCGGATACCGCTGTGCAACATGGCGTGCACGATGCCAAACCATTCCCAGGGGTGGCCAATGCACAGCTTCATGCCCACGGGTTTGCCTTGCGACAAGGTGCGCAGCTCTTGCACAAAGGCCAGCAGCTCCAGCGGGGTTGAAAACCGGCTGTGCGCGGCCGGGGAGACGCAGTCCACACCCTCGGGCACGCCGCGGGCTTGGGCAATTTCAGGGGTGACCTTGGGGCCGGGCAACACACCGCCATGGCCGGGCTTGGCCCCTTGGCTGAGTTTGATCTCCACCATCTTCACCTGTGGGTCGCGGGCTTGGGCGGCAAACTTCTCGGGGTCAAAGTTACCCTGAGCATCGCGGCAACCGAAATAACCCGAGCCAATCTCCCAAATCAGGTCTCCGCCATGCAACCGGTGGTGGCTGGAGATGGAGCCCTCACCTGTGTCGTGGGCAAAGCTGCCGAGCTTGGCGCCTTGGTTCAAGGCCATGATGGCGTTGGCACTCAAGGCACCAAAGCTCATGGCAGACACATTGAACAAGCTCATCGAATAAGGCTGGGTGCATTGATCGCCGCCAACAGGCACGCGAAAGTCGTGGCTTTCAATCCGGCTTGGGGCGATGGAGTGGGTCAACCATTCATAGCCCAAGGCGCGCAAATCAAGCTGGGTGCCAAAGGGCCGTTTGTCCGACTGGCCCTTGGCCCGCGCATACACCAAGGAGCGTTGGGCGCGTGAAAAGGGCGCTGCGTCGGTTTCGCTTTCTAAAAAATACTGGCGGATTTCGGGTCGGATGTACTCCAACATGAAGCGCAAATGGCCAATGATGGGGTAGTTGCGCAAGATGGCATGGTGTTTCTGTTGCAGGTCATGGGCCCCAATGGCTGTGAGCGTGCCAAAAAACAGCAGCCACAACACATGCCCCCCACCGGCAAAGGCCATCAGGGCTGACAGGCACAGGCCCGCCATGGCGACAAAAAAAGCCGTGTAGCGGACGGGATAAATTTGATTCAGGCGTTCAAGCATGTCTGATTCCGCCCAATGGAGCGGCCTATTCTGCGGGGTGTTGCAAGCGGGTGGCCAAGCGATTTTGCGCCAAAGTCGAAACCTCGCTGCGCAAGCGTGCTTGAACCAGTTGGTGGTCTGCTATGCGCTGAACCGCATGCAAGTCATTCAAGATGGTGCTGCGCAAGTCCAGCAACCGGGCTTCGATCGCGGCCAACTCTTCGCGCAGGCGCTTTTGTTCGCGCATGCCTTGGTTGAGTTGGGCCACTTCTGCGGCGATGCGCTGCCAATGCTCGGTCAGCTCATCGGTGGGCGGGGTGTGCAGTTGCTCGAGCAACTCGCCCAGCAAAGGGTCGCGCAGGCCTTCGCCCAAATGGCTGTCACGCGTTGGCGCTGGGGTGGCGCTGGGCGCAGCGTCTGGCAAGTCCTGAGCGCCCGCAAAATCCACAGCTTCTTGGGCAGGTTCATCGCTGGGCGTCAAGGCCGTGGTGGCCGGGTCAGTGCCAGGGATGACCCAGCCTTGATCGGGGATATATTGCTTGAGCCCCTTGCGGGGGATGAATCGGCTGGTCTTCATGCGCGTGGCGTTCACGGTTTGGTGTCCACAGCGGCGCGTGACATGCGGCGCAAAAACTGCGGTATCCCCAAGGCGGTCATGCTGCGTGCGGCCAAAGATGCGGGTTCTTTTTCGAGCAATTTGCGTTGGCGGTGTTGGCCCAAGACCGAGTGTTGTGGGCTGGCCGATGCCTGCGCCAAAAGGCCTGCACCGGTGCTGGGCATGACCGCGGTGGCGGCTCCCGGCATGGGGTTGTTGCGCCGACCCAAGATCGGCCCGGCGGGCGCACGGGCGGTGCGCAGCGCGGCTTCGCGGTTGTGGATGTCGCGCACTTCGCACACCGCGCGGGCAAACTCCAAAAACGATTGGCCACAGTCGTTGCGTGCATCCATCAGGTATCCGCGCTGGAACATGTCGCGCGCAGTTTGCGACTCCAGCACCGGCGGGGCCAGCATGAAGCTGACCGGAAAACGTTGCATGGAGAACATATCGGTGTCGAGCTGCTCCAAGGTGACCCGTGTCGGGCACAGCAACAAGGTGGGCGAGCGCAGGGTGGCGGAATCGAACACCCAGCGGTGGCGGGCCAAAAAGCCAGCCGTGGTGGCCATTTCAATCTCTGACACCGAGGTGGGCACGATGATCAGATCAAACTCAAACATCAACTCGGCCGCAATGGCGTCACTCCAGGTCAGGTCGCACACCACCACATCGCTGCTGCTGGCGGCACGGCGCAGGTGCAAACGCGCTTCCAAAATCGGGCGGTTACCACCTTTGTCCAGGGGCAAATGCTCATGCAAGACCACCACGCCGACCTGGGGCGCTTGTTTCAACCAGGTGCTGGATGAACCGTGCGAGTCCCAATCGATCAGCGTGGTCTCCAAGGCCATGCGGCGGCGAAAAAACGCTGCCAAATTGGCCGCTACCGTGCTTTTGCCCACGCCGCCCTTTTGGCTGGTCACCAAAATTTTATATGCCATGTCGGTCAACCTTTTTGATGTCATCCACCCGAGAAGTGGCAAGCGTTAAAAATCAACTACTTGCGAAGAATTCCTCGTGCGGGGGATTGGATGTTATCCGGAACCCCTTGTATGTCAACAAAACTGTTGCTCAAATGACAAATACATCAAAAGGATTCACTGTCAATTGGCTTTGGCCAACCCTAATTTTTCGATCAGTCGTTTTTCGCTGACAAAGGTGCGTTGGGCAAAGCGGACATATTCATCGCTACCCATGTAGATCACCGGTTGGTCATACTTTTCAAAACTGGCGATGACCTGTGGGTCCTCGAGTGCTTTTTTGAAAGCCTCGTCCAAGCGCTTGGTCAGGGCCGGGTCCATGCCGCGCGGTGCGCCAATGCCAAAGGGCGAGTCCGACACCGTTTCAAAGCCCAACTCATTCAGGGTGGGTACTTGTGACCAGCGTTTGGTGCGCTTGCTGCCATAGGTGGCGAGCAAGCGCATGGTGCCCGCATCCACGTGCGGGGCCCAACCGGTGGCGTCGCTGTGGGCCGCAATGTGGCCCCCCAACAACGCTTGCAGGCCGTCGCTGCTGCCTTTGAAAGGCACATGCTGCAACTCAATGCCCGCTTTCATGGCGAACTCTTCCACTGCTAAATGGGGTGTGGTTCCGGTGCCGGTCGAGCCATAGGTGAATTTGCCCGGGTTGGCCTTGGCATAGGTGACCAGGTCTTTGATGCTCTTAAAAGGGCTGTCGGCGCGCACCGCCATGCCAAAGGTATAGCCTGTTAAGCAAGCGATATAGGTGAAGTCGCTCAAGGGGTTGAACATCATTTTTTGCATGTGCGGCAAACGCAACACCCCGATGGTGAGTTGCGACAAGGTATAGCCATCGGGCTTGGCCGAGACCAACTCATTGGGGCCGAGCATGCCGCTGGCACCGGGTTTGTTCTCCACCACCATGGTGCCACCGAGCACGCGCCCCGTGGCGTCGGCCAGTGCGCGCATGACCTGATCACTGGAGCCGCCAGCCGGCCAAGGGCAAATGAGCTTGATCGGCCGGGTGGGGTAGGAGGCTTGGGACCATGCCGGTGCGGCCAATGTGCCAGCGCCCACGGCCAAGGTTTTCAGCAAGCTGCGGCGAGAGGATGCGGTTTTCATGAAGTCACCTCAAAGTTGAAAAGGGTTGACGCGGGCCACAACTTCAACCCACCCATGTATTTTCAAGGGCTTGGGTGGCGGGCTATACAGGGTTCATATGGAAGTGAAAACCCCATTCCCCAAACAGCGCATTTGGCCCCATGCTTCGCACTGTTCTCAAGCCCTGTTTTGAAAGCGCCGAAGATGTATAAAAAACTGTTGTTGGCCTATAACGGCTCAGTGGCTGGCCAAAAAGCCTTGATCGAATCGCGCGAGTTGGCCCAGTGGGGGCAGGCCGAGTTGCACCTGGTGGCGGTGATGCCCATGGCGCTCAATGCGGTGGTGGCCGAAGGCATTGTGTTCTCCACCGAACAAGAGGCGGCGCATCGCAAAGGTTTTGAGCAGGTGCTGGCCCAAGGCTTGTCGGCCTTGGCCGAACAAGGTTTTGCCGCCACGGGTGAATTGTTGCTGGGAGACCCGGTGCATGAAATATGCGCTTGTGCCAAGCGCATTGGAGCCGATTTGATCGTGGTGGGCCACGAACACAAGAACAGTTGGGTTCAGCGTTGGTGGCATGCCTCCATTTCACCATCGCTGATTGAGGAAGCCCCTTGCAGTGTTTTGGTGTCCATCATCTAGGGCAAGTGCGTGGTGACATGGCCTGTGTGAACGCGCGCTGATGGTTTATTTGTCCACCGATGCGCTCCAGCGCTCGTCCCAGCCGTGGCGCGCTTGCTCAAGATCGCGCCGATCGCGCTTGGTGGGGCGACCCTGCTCTTGGCTCAAGGCGGGTTCGCGGGCGTAACGCTGTTGCAAGGCCTGCTTGGCACGTTGTTCAATGCTGTCGGCGGTTTCTTGGTACAGCAACTGGGCCACGGGGGCGGGCCCCCGCTGGGCACTCAATCCCGCAATCACCACGCTGCGCTGCACGGCGCCTTGGCGCACTTGAACCGTGTCGCCGGGTTTGACTTCGCGCGAGGGTTTGGCGGTTTGTCCATTGACCTCGATCCGCCCTTTGTCGATGTCTTCGCTGGCCAAGGAGCGGGTTTTGTAAAAACGGGCCGCCCACAGCCATTTGTCGATGCGCATTTTCTCCATGGCGACATTGTCACCGCTGGCCGCCATGGGCAGGCTGAGCCTGAAGGGAAAGGCACCCCAGGGGTTGACCAAACCCAGTCAATGTCCTTTGGGCCGCATGGCCCTGTCCAGGTCGGTTAGGCTATGCCCCCTATGCAACATATGCTGCCCCGACTGACCCAAGCCCTTGCCCCTTTGACCTGCCCCGTGCAAGCGGTCAACGAGCACGGCCAAACCGAAGACTTGTCCATTCCGGCCGAACGCGCCCTCACGGTGTATGTGGACAAGCGCGAGTTGGTGACCTTGATGACCTTGGGCGCCCACCCCGAATGGCTGGTGCTGGGCTATTTGCGCAACCAGCGTTTGATCGACTCACCCAGCGCGGTCGAATCCATCACTGTGGATTGGGATGCGGGCGAGGGCGGCGCAGGGGTTGCAGCGGTCAAAACCTATGGCGGCATTGCCGACCTGGGTGCCAAAACCGCGCAACGCGTGGTCACCACGGGTTGCGGACAAGGCAGCATGTTTGGCGACTTGCTCACCGATTTGGAGGGCCTGAGCCTGCCACCGGCGCGGTGGCAGCAGCAGGCTTTGTACGCCATGGTGGACGCCATTCGCCTCAAGGAGAGCACCTACAAGTCGGCCGGTTCGGTGCACGCCTGTGCCCTGTTTCACAACAGCGATATGCGTTTGTTCGTCGAAGACGTGGGCCGCCACAACGCGATCGACACCATCGCCGGCTGGATGTGGATGAACGGCATCGACCCGGCATTGGCCCCCGCTGATGCCCCTTGGGCTTTTTACACCACCGGTCGCCTGACCAGTGAAATGGTGCTCAAGGCTGCGCAAATGCAAGTGCCGGTGGTGGTGTCGCGCAGCGGTATCACGCAAATGGGTTTTGAGATGGCCCAGCGTTTGGGCCTGTGCACGGTGGGGCGCGCCACCCACAAACGCTTTCTTTGTTACACCGCGCCCCAGGTGCTGCAATGGCAGCCCGAGTTGGCGCAAACCGCCGTGAAAAGAGCCCACGCATGATGCGTTTATGGGCTTTGGCTTGGCGCAACCTGTGGCGCGATGCGCGGGCCGGTGAGTTGCGCTTGCCCATGGTGGCCGTCGCATTGGGCGTGGCTGCGCTCAGCTCGGTGGCTTTTTTGGCCGACCGCATGCAAGCCGGGATGGCGCGCGATGCGCGCCAGTTGATGGGCGGCGATGTGGTGGTGGTGAGCGATCAGCCCACCCCAGCGGCGTTTGTGCAAAAAGCCAAGGCCTTGGGTTTGAACAGCGCCACCACGCTGAGTTTTCCCACCATGGCACGTGCCAGCGACGAGCGCGGTGGCGCCAGCCGCTTGATCGCCCTCAAAGCGGTCGAGACGGGATACCCTTTGCGCGGGGCTTTGCAGGTGCTGCAATCCACCGCCGGTGGTTTGGCCGGCTCGGTTTTGCCCGCACCCGCGGCCCAGCCCGGCACGGTGGCAGCCCCCAACAACCAAACGGCGTATGACGGCCCC
>CAMDJU010000097.1 GCA_945900695.1 Bordetella parapertussis
TACTACGCCCGTCATGATGACTTGAGCGAAGAAATTGCCAATGCAATCTCCGACCACTATTGCCCGCGGTTTGCAGGGGACTGGTTGCCTACCAATATGGTTGGTGTGTCGGTTGCTCTGGCCGACAAGCTCGAGACCTTAGTGGGCATGTTTGGCATTGGCAACCTGCCCACCGGCGACAAAGACCCATTTGCATTGCGACGTAACGCTTTGGGTGTGATTCGCATGTTGATCGAAAAGGATTTGGCGCTAGAAATTTTCTCTTTGATCAATACGGCTTACTCAACTTTTGGTCAATCACTTGATAAGTCTGAACAGTTTGTAAGGGATGAGTTGGGAAGCTTCTTGCTGGAGCGTGTCTTGGTGCTCTACAAGGATGAAGGATCCAACATTTCTGCTGTTCTTTACGCGGGAGGCTTGCTTTATTGGTCTGAGATTCCCAAGCGATTAGCCGCCGTCCGCGCCTTCGCCGCCTTGCCCGAAAGCCCCGCATTGGCTGCGGCCAACAAACGCATCGGCAACATCCTGAAAAAAGCGGGTGAGGTGGACGCCCACGTCAATCCTGCGCTGCTGCAAGAAGACGCTGAGAAAAATCTCTACGCCGCCATGCAGAAACTGCTGCCCGAATCGACGGCCCAGTTTGAGGCCGGTGACTACACCGCCAGCCTGCAAATCCTGGCTGCCTTGCGCTTGCCAGTGGATGCATTCTTTGACGGCGTGATGGTCAATGCCGAGGAGATGGATTTGCGCTTGAACCGCCAGGGCTTGCTCAAAATGCTGCATGTGGCCATGAACCGCGTGGCCGACTTGTCACGCTTGGCCGCTTGACACCCCAAACCCAGACCGACCATGAACAACAAACTCGTCATCTTGGACCGTGATGGCACCATCAACCAAGACAGCGACGACTACATCAAGTCACCCGAAGAGTGGATACCCCTGCCCGGCGCGTTGGAGGCCATCGCCCGCCTCAACCATGCGGGCTGGCAAGTGGTGGTGGCCAGCAACCAATCGGGTTTAGGGCGCGGTTTGTTTGACATGGCCACCCTTAATGCGATGCACGCCAAAATGAACAAACATTTGAGCGCTGTGGGGGGTCGGATCGATGCGGTATTTTTCTGCCCGCACGGCCCCGAAGACAAATGCCACTGTCGCAAACCTTTGCCCGGATTGTTTGAACAAATTGCCGAACGCCTGGGCATGGATTTGAACGGCACCCATGTGGTGGGCGACAGCTTGCGCGACCTGCAAGCTGGTGTGGCCGTGGGCTGTATGCCGCACCTGGTGCACACGGGCAAGGGGGCGGCCTTCCAGGGCCAGCCCTTGCCGCACACCTTCCCCAGCCACACCCTGACCCATGCCGACCTGGCTGGTTTTGTCGATTGGCTGTTGGACGAAAAGCCCGACCCCCGCGCACCCCACTGAGACCATGGCCTTCCTCCGCTCTTTGTTGCATGCCCTGTGGATGTTGATCACCGTCGTGCCCTATGCATTTCGCATCATGGGCTTGGCGGCCATGGGGGTGCGTGGCGACCGCCTGTATTGGATTGCGGCAGCTTGGCTGCGCCAATGCATCGTGTCGGCCCAATGGATCTTGGGCATCCGCTACCGCATTCAAGGCGAAGAAAATTTACCGGTGGGCCTAACCAGCCCAGCCATCTTGTTGGTCAAACACCAGTCCACCTATGAGACCTTCTTGTTCCCGGCCATCATGCCCCACCCCTTGGCCTATGTGTTCAAAAAAGAACTGCTGCGCTTGCCTTTTTTTGGTTGGGCCATGTCACGTTTAGACATGATCCACATCGACCGCAGCCAGCGTGCCCAGGCCTTCAACAAAGTGGTGGCACAAGGCCGTGAACTATTGGCCCGGGGCATTTGGGTCATCATGTTCCCAGAGGGCACGCGCATCCCCCGTGGTGAGCAAGGCCAATACAAATCGGGGGGCACCCGCTTGGCCATCGAAACCGGCGCACCCGTCATTCCCATTGCCGTCACTTCGGCCAAGTGCTGGCCGCGCAAAGCTTTCATCAAAACGGCGGGCTGGGTGGATGTCTCCATTGGTGTACCCATACCTTCAGAGGGTCGCGAGCCCGAAGAAATGATGGCCCAGGTTCAAGCCTGGATCGAGTCGGAAATGCGGCGCCTCGACCCCGACGCCTACCTCTGAGCCACGCACATGAAAACCTTGGTGCAAATGGCGCTCGACTTGTTCGACCCACCTGCGCCACCGCCAGTGCTGGCGCCCGACCCCCGGCCCACCTTGCCCCTCAGCGACGCCATGTCGCCGGCCCAATTTGCCCACCCCCAAGCCAATCGGAGCATCTTGTTGCGCCATACCCATGTGGCATACCACTTCAAACGCGCCAGACGCCGCACCATTGGCATGGTGGTGGGCCCCGATGGTTTGGTGGTCAGTGCACCGCGCTGGGTGGTGTTGGCCGAGGTCGAATCAGCGCTGCAAGAAAAGGGTGACTGGATTGTGCGCAAGCTCGGTGAAATGCGAGAGCGAAGCCAGCGCATGGCCCAGCAAACCATGGTTTGGCGCGAGGGCAGCAGCTTGCCTTTTTTGGGTGAGCCCACGGTGCTGGTGCTGGACCCGGGGCATCAATTCCAAGAGGCCGGTGCCAGCTTTCTGCCACGCAACCCCGATGATCCGATGGATGTTTCGCACCGCTTGTGCCTGGGCTTGCCGCGCCATGCAGACCCTGCCCAAATCCGCGATGCTGTGCAGGCCTGGTTGATGCGCCAAGCCAAGCGCATCTTCACCGAGCGGCTCAATCACTTTGCGCCACGCTTGCAAGTGCAGTGGCACAAACTCTCTCTCAGCAGCGCCAGCACCCGCTGGGGCACGGCCAGTGCCGACGGCTCCATCCGACTCAACTGGCGTTTGGTGCACTTCAAAATGGACGTCATCGACTATGTGGTGGCGCACGAACTCAGCCACCTGAGGGTCATGAACCACGGGCCGCAATTTTGGGAAACTGTGGGCACCGTCATGCCCGATTACGCCTTGCGACGGCGCCAACTCAAGGACGATGCCCTGCCACGCTGGTAAAGCGCCACACGCCATTGGCGTCTGAGCTTCGGTGCAATTGACCCGCATGCCACAGACAGTGCAAATGCGCCACCGCTTCTCCCATGGCAAACGTGGTTTGGTGCAAATCCAACGGGCGCTTGAACAGCACGGGCAGCACATCGTGCGCGCAGCAGGCCTTTTCAGCGCAGGCTTGCAAAACCTCATCCAGTCGGTCCCGGTGGTGGGCATGCAATTGCGCAATGCGCTCGTGCAAACCCACAAAGGGCTTTCCATGCGAGGGCAGGGTCAAGGTGCTGGCGGGCAGTGGCTTGAACTTGTCAATCGACGCCAAAAACAAGCGCAGGTTGTCAGCCTCGGGCTCGGCGTCGTACACACTCACGTTGGTCGAAATGCGGGGCAGCACCATGTCACCACTGATCAACACGCCAGCCTCGGCTTGGTACAAAGCGATGTGCTCGGGGGCATGGCCAAAGCCACTGATGCATTGCCACACTTGGCCATTGATCACCACCGCTTGTTCATCTTGCAAGCGGTGAAATTGCGCCGGAATTTTGGGCACCATGCCCGCGTAATACGTGGAGCGCCCGCGCACCTGCGCCAGCGAAGCTTTGTCATGCAAGCCATGCCGCTGAAAAAACGCCGCAGCCGCGTCGCCGCCAAAGCTGTCGCGGTGCAGGGTGGCCAACACCGCCGTTTGATAGTCAGTGAAGCTGATCCACAACTGCGCTTGCCAGCGCTCACACAACCAATGGCCCAGTCCCAAGTGGTCGGGATGCATGTGCGTCACGATCACCCGCCACAGCGGTGCGCCTTGCAAGTGTTTGTCCAACACAGCCTGCCAATGTTGGCGCGTCATGGGGTTGTCAATGCCGCAATCCACAGCAGTCCACCCCACCACCCCATCGCGCACATCGCGCAACAGCCACAAATTGATGTGGTCTAAAGCGAAGGGCAGGCCCATGCGCAGCCAAAAAATGCCGGGCGCCACCTCCAAGGTATCGCCCGGTGCAGGCAACAGTTCGCCCAGGGGGTAGTGAAGTCGGTTTTCAAGTGGCGTCATGGTGAATTCATGGATAATTGACGTTTACGTAAACGTCATGGGCATTGTAGGCGGCGGTTTCATCCCCAGCGCTTTTGCCCTGTCACACAAGGGCCAAGCCCAACACCAGCGCACATGGCATCCACCTACAGCATCAGCGATTTGGCCAAAGAGTTCGATCTCACCACCCGTGCCATGCGCTTTTACGAAGATTTAGGCTTGCTGCAACCCACCCGCACGGGGCCTGGTGGGCGCAATCGCACCTACACCACGCGCGACCGCACCCGATTGCGCCTGACCCTGCGCGCCAAACGCCTGGGGTTATCGTTGACCGAAGCGCGTGACCTCATCGACATGTATGACAGCCCACGCGACACCGTGCCGCAGTTGGAAAAGTTCTTGCTCATCCTGGCCGTGCACCGCAGCCAGTTAGAGGCTCAAATGGCCGAAATAGAGGTCAACCTCGACGAAGTCAAAGCCCACGAAAAAGAAGCCCGCACCTTGCTCTTGAAACACCGCAAAAAGGCCAACCCATGACCGCCGACCAAATAGCCTACGACCGTGTGAAACAAAGCTTTGAGCGCCAAGGCATGCTGCGCGTTTTGGGCATCGAGTTGGTGCGAGTGCAAGTCGGCTTGGTCGAGTTGCGCTTGCCCTACTCAGACGCTGTCACTCAGCAACAAGGCGGCTACCACGGCGGTGCCATGGGTGCCTTGGCCGATGTGGCCGCCGGATATGCAGGCCTCACCGTGGCACCGCCCGACAGCGAGGTCACCACCGTGGAATACAAAATCAATTTTTTGGCCTCCTTCCAAGGAGGTCATTTGCACGCCATTGGCAAGGCGGTGCGCGCAGGCAAGCGCATCATCGTCACCACCGCCGAAGTCAGCCACAACGCCCCAGACGGCCAGGTGCGCGACTGCGCCTTGATGCAGCAAACTTTGGCCCCGGTGCCCAAAACCTATTGACGTCAAACTACTTTAGGGCCCTTGCCTTGCTTCAGTCATCACAAATCACCGAACCCAACGCATCACAGACCGCACCATGAGCAAAACCCTTGCAGAATTATTTGACCGCAACCGTCAGTGGGCAGCGGACACGGAGTTGAACAGCCCCGGTTTCTTCACCGGCTTATTGGCGCAACAAAAACCCAGATACATGTGGTTGGGCTGTGCCGACAGCCGGGTGCCCGCCAACGAACTGGTCGATCTGCTCCCGGGTGAGTTGTTTGTCCACCGCAATGTGGCCAACCTTTTGGTGCACTCTGACCTCAATGCCTTGAGCGTCATCCAATATGCCATCGATGTGCTGGAGGTTCAGCACATCATCGTGGTGGGCCACAGCAACTGTGGCGGCATCCGGGCCGCACTGAATAACCAGCGCGCTGGCCTGGTCGACAACTGGTTGCGCCATGTGCAAGATGTGCGCGACGCCCAAGCGGGTTTTTTGATGGGTTTGGACGAAAGCCTGCGGGTGGACGCGCTGGTGGAGCTCAACGTCTTGGAGCAAGCGCGCAACGTGTGCCGCACCACCGTGGTCTCAGACGCTTGGCAGCGCGGCCAAAGCGTGGTCGTGCATGGCTGGGTGTATGGTTTGCACAATGGCCTGCTGCAAGACATGGCGGTCACCGCCGAAAATGCCGAAGAAGTCACCCCAGCCTACGACCATGCCCTGCGGGCCTTGCACCAACGCTGGCGGGCACGCCACCAAGCCTTGCAAACCCTTGCCTGAGCCCACCATTGACCAAGGTCAAACAGCATGTTTCCCCAGCGACTCGACTCTGCACTGGCCTACGACATCGCCAAAGCCATGATGGATGGCTTTAACCACCACTATCGACTTTTCCGGGCAGAGTCGGCGCGCGCCAAACACCGGTTTGAAACCGCTGACTGGCATGGGCAACAACGCGCCCAGCGCGAGCGCATTGCGTTTTATGACCTGCGCGTCAAAGAGTGCTCCAACCGCTTAGAGCGCGAGTTCAAAGCGCACCAACAAGCCACGGAAGTGTGGCAGCAAGTCAAACTGCACTTCATTGGATTGCTGGTGGACCACCACCAACCCGAATTGGCCGAAACCTTTTTCAACTCGGTGACCACCAAAATCCTGCACCGCAGCTACTTTCACAACGACTTTATTTTTGTCCGCCCAGCTGTCAGCACCGAATACATTGAAAGCGATGGCCCCAACGCCCGCCCCACCTACTTTTCTTGGTATCCGCAGTCCAACGAATTGCGTCCCGTGTTGTTGGACATCGTCAACCACTACGGCCTGCATTGCCCGTTTGAAAACATCGAGCGTGACATCGATGCGGTGCTGCTGCGCTTCAATGGCATATTGGGCGCCGTCAAAACCCGCGCCAACTTTCAAATCCAAACCCTTTCGAGCTTGTTCTACCGCAACAAAGGCGCGTATCTGGTGGGCAAGGTCATCAATGGCTTTCATGAGCAGCCCTTTGCCCTGCCCATTTTGCACACGCCAAAAGGCCAATTGGTTATCGATGCGGTGCTCAGTGGCGAGGACGATTTGTTGATGCTGTTCAGCTTTGCGCGCGCATACTTCATGGTGGACATGGAGGTGCCCTCGGCCTATGTTCAATTTTTGCGCGGCATGATGCCGCGCAAACCGCGGGCTGAGTTCTACAACGCCTTGGGCCTGATCAAGCAAGGAAAAACCCTTTTTTACCGCGACTTTCTCCACCACCTGCGCCACAGCAGCGACGCATTTCGCATCGCACCCGGCATCAAGGGCATGGTCATGTTGGTGTTTGACCTGCCGTCGTTTCCCTATGTGTTCAAAGTCATCAAAGACTTTTACCCTGCTCCCAAAGACACCAGCCGCGAGCAAATCAAAGGCAAATATTTACTCGTTAAGCAGCACGACCGGGTGGGGCGCATGGCTGACACCATGGAGTACAGCAATGTGGCCTTTCCGCGCGAACGCTTCAGCGATGAACTGCTCGCCGAAATTGAAAAATACGCCCCCAGTCAACTGGAGATCACCCACAACAGCACCACGGGCAAAGCTGAAGTGGTGATCAAACACATCTACATCGAGCGGCGCATGATTCCGCTCAACCTGTATTTGCAAGAAGCCTTTGACGCTCCCCAAGACCCGCGCTCACAGCAACAATTGGCGCGCAGCGTCATTGAATACGGCAACGCCATCAAAGACCTGTTGGCCGCCAACATCTTTCCTGGCGATATGCTGTGGAAAAACTTTGGCGTCACACGCCACGGCAAGGTGGTGTTTTATGACTATGACGAAATCGAATACCTGACCGATTGCAACTTCCGTTCCGTGCCCATACCGCGCAACGAAGAAGACGAAATGTCGGGCGAAATTTGGTACCACGTTGGACCGCGCGATGTTTTCCCTGAAACCTTTGGTCCTTTTTTATTGGGCAACCCGGCTGTGCGCGAAGTGTTCATGCAGCACCACGCCGACCTGCTCAATCCCCTTTACTGGCAAAGCCACAAAGAAAAAATACAAACCGGCCACGTCCACGATGTTTTTCCCTACGACGCCGACAAGCGCTTGCCGCACCGGCGCAGCATCGCCACCATTTGATCTTCACAGGAGCAACTCATGTCCGAATCCATCGTCATCGTCAGCGCTGCGCGCACCCCCATGGGCAGCTTCCAGGGCGACTTTGCCAGCCTCAGCGCCCACGACTTGGGCGGTGTGGCCATCGCCGCCGCCTTGGCCCGTGCGGGCATCGACCCGATGCTGGTCACCGAAGTGCTCATGGGTAATTGCTTGATGGCGGGCCAAGGCCAAGCCCCAGCGCGCCAAGCCGCCTTCAAGGGGGGCTTGCCCGCCAGCGCAGGTGCGGTCACCCTGTCCAAAATGTGTGGTTCGGGCATGCGCGCGGCCATGTTTGCCCATGACATGTTGCGTGCGGGCAGCCATGATGTGATCGTCGCTGGCGGAATGGAGAGCATGACCAACGCACCCTACCTCATGCTCAAAGGCCGCGCCGGATACCGCATGGGTCACGACCGCATCTACGACCACATGATGCTCGACGGCTTGGAAGACGCCTACCAACCCGGGCGCAGCATGGGCACCTTTGGGGAAGACTGTGCCGCCAAATATCAGTTCAGCCGCGCCCAGCAAGACCACTTTGCCACCGTCAGCGTCGAGCGCGCCAAAGCAGCCACCGCCTCGGGCGACTTTGCCACCGAAATCGCCCCTGTCACCATCAAAGACCGCGCCGGTGAGCGCATCATTCACATCGATGAAGGCCCGGGTAAGGTCAAGCTTGACAAAATCAGCAGCCTCAAACCCGCCTTTCAAAAAGACGGCACCATCACTGCGGCCTCTAGCTCGTCCATCAACGACGGGGCCGCTGCCTTGGTGCTCATGCGCGAGGGCACCGCCCAACAACTGGGCTACAAACCTCTGGCCCGCATCGTTGGCCATGCCACCCATGCGCAAGCGCCTGAATGGTTCTCCACCGCACCCGTTGGGGCCAGCCAAAAGGCCTTGGCCAAAGCAGGTTGGGCTGTGTCTGATGTGGACTTGTGGGAAGTCAACGAAGCCTTTGCCGTGGTGCCCATGGCCTTGATGCATGAGCTGGGTGTGCCGCACGACAAAGTCAATGTGCATGGGGGTGCCTGTGCGCTGGGGCACCCCATTGGCGCATCGGGAGCTCGCATCATCGTCACCTTGCTGCACGCTTTGCAAACCAAAGGTTTGCGCAAGGGCTTGGCCACCTTGTGCATTGGAGGTGGCGAAGGCACCGCGATGGCGCTGGAATTGGTCTAAGTCTATTTCCAGCCACACCCAGAATGTCCAGGTTTTTCTGCGTACGTGCTGTTTTTGTTGGTACTGAAATAAGTGAAGAAGGTTTGCCTCAGCAGACGGGTTGACGTTTACGTCAACGTCAACTAAAGTCATCGCTTTACCTGTTTGGCCTGCCATGTCGGTTCTCACCTCCCATTTATCTCCTCGCGCTGCCGACTTTGCGGCCAACGTGCAGGCCATGCAAGCCGCGGTGGCCGATTTGCGTGCGCAGTTGCAAGCCAGCGCTTTGGGTGGCGGTGAGGCGGCGCGTGCCAAGCAACTCGCTCGCGGCAAGCTCCCCCCTCGCGAGCGGGTGGCCTTGTTGCTAGACCCTGGCACGCCTTTCTTAGAACTCAGCCCCTTGGCCGCGTACGGCATGTACAACGGCGACGCGCCTTGTGCAGGTGTGATTGCCGGCATTGGCCGGA
>CAMDJU010000098.1 GCA_945900695.1 Bordetella parapertussis
GCCCGGGCCTGGCCGGCAATTTCGTCGTGGTCGGTGAGCGACCACAGGTTGACCCCATTGGCTGCAGCGCGCACGGCCAGCGCCTCAGGCGTGAGGGTGCCATCTGACATGACAGAGTGGCAGTGCAGGTCGGCGTTCAGGGTGGTCACAACTTGATTTTAGGCCTTGGCCAGTCAGCGAGTATGAATGGGCCCGCATGCACCCAATTTGGGCAGGGCTTGCAAGGCGTTCGCCGTGGTGGCCAAGGCCAATTCTGCCAAGCCCATGCCGCGCAAATCGGCCAGGAATTGGGCGATGCGCACCAACTCTGCAGGCTCATTGCGCCCCATGGCCGCGCCCAGCGCCCGCTCGGCCTGGGTCCGGTACAGCCAGCGCGGTGGGATATCGGGTGCATCGGTTTCCAAAACCAAAGCGTTGAGCGGCAATTCCCCGGCCAAGCGGCGCAGTTGCAAGGCGCGTTCAAAAGTGAGGGCGCCACCAAAGCCCAGCTTAAAGCCCATCGCGATGAATTGATCGGCCTGCTGCCGGCTGCCATTGAAGGCGTGGGCCAACCCACCCGCCACCGGGCATTGGCGCAGTCCGCTGAGCAAAGCGTCGGCCGAGCGGCGCACATGCAGCAGCACGGGCAAGCCATGGCGCTGCGCCAGCGCCAATTGGGCACGGTAAAAATGCTGCTGGCGCGCCATGTCCAGCCCGGGCACAAATCCGTCCAGCCCGATTTCTCCCACCGCCACCAAGTGCGGGTCGCCCTGGGCCTGGGCCTGGGTCAGGGCCAGGTCCAGGGTGTGCAAATCTTGGTCTTGGGCTTGCGGGGTGAACAAAGGGTGAATGCCCAGCGCATAAGCGTCGCCATGCGCCGTGGCCAGCGCCCGCACCCGGTCGAAATCGGCGGCCTGTACCGCTGGCCAAACGCACAGGCCCACGCCGGCCTGGCGCGCCCGCTCGCGCACGGCCGGCAAGTCGGCGGCAAATTCAGGTGCGTCCAGGTGGCAGTGGGTGTCGATCCAATGGGGCATATCAGGGTGAAAATATAAAAATTTAATAATTCTGAAACTTTTTTATTTTATGATAAGTGTCATGTCAAAGATCTTCTCCAGCACCATTCTTGCAGCCCTTTTGGCTTGCTTCGCGGGCCCATTGTGGGGACAAGACATTCAAAAACTTTTGCTGCACGCACAAGACAGAAAAACCGCGATCGAGATGACGTTTTTAAGCGGCAACCGGTTTGAGATGCAGGTCTCCGAGTCCAAGTCGAACAGCCTGAGCGACCCGCAAGCCCGTGTTGAGGTTTTGCGTGGCAGCGCCAAACGGGTGGCCGATCGGATGGAGTTGTCGGTCGATGGCCGCTCGATTGGCTATGTGCAAATGTGGACCGGTAGCGGCCAAATCCAGGCCCAACTTTACTGGGTCGCTCAAGAGGCCCCACGCGCATTCTTCGGCACAGCGTTTCGCTGACGCCTTTCGGTCATGGGGCTGGGCAGCCCTCAACCCCCCAACTGACCCGAGACCAACTGGCATTGCCGCGCACAACGTTGCGCCAACCGCATGTCGTGGGTCACCACCACCACGGCGCTGCCATGGGCATGGGCCAAATCGAGCAGCAAACCAAACACCCCGTCGGCCGTGTGCTGGTCCAGGTTGCCCGTGGGTTCATCGGCCAAGATGCAGGCTGGGCGGGTCACCATCGCGCGCGCCAGGGCCACGCGCTGGCGCTCACCGCCCGACAATTCGGCGGGGCGGTGTTCGGCGCGTTCGGCCAAGCCCACTTGCGCCAAAAGCTGGCGGGCTTGATCTGCGGCTTGTTGGCGGTCCATGCGCCGAATCCACAGCGGCATGGCCACGTTGTCCAAAGCGCTGAACTCGGGCAGCAGGTGGTGAAACTGATAGACAAAACCCAGGTGCGCATTGCGCAGGCGACCGATGGCTGCTGCGTCCATGGTTGCCAAAGCATGGCCCATCAAATGGACTGCGCCTTGCGAGGGCGTGTCCAAACCGCCCAGCAAATGCAGCAAGGTGCTTTTGCCCGAGCCCGAAGCACCCACGATGGCCAGCGTGTCGCCGGCTTGTACTTGCAAGTGAACCTCGCGCAGCACCATCACGTCCAAGGGGCCTTGGCGAAAGCGCTTGCCCAGGCCCTGGGCCAGGATCACGGCTGGGGTGGGGTTGGCCTCATTCATAGCGCAAGGCCTCGGCGGGTTGGATGCGGCTGGCGCGCCAACTGGGGTAAACGGTGGCCACAAACGACAGCCCCAGCGAGATCAGGGCGATGGGCCAAATGTCGGCGCTTTGCGGGTCGCTGGGCATGCGGCTGATGAGGTAGATGTCGCGTGGCAAAAAACTCGCACCCAATGCGTTCTCGATGGCCGGTACGATCACGTCGATGTTCAAGGCCACGCCCAGTCCCAGGGCCAAGCCCAGCAAGGTGCCGACCACCCCCACCAGTGCGCCTTGCACCATAAAGATGGACATGATGCTGCCCGGGCTGGCCCCCAGGGTGCGCAAAATGGCGATGTCGGCGCGCTTGTCGGTGACCAACATCACCAAGGTGCTGACCAAATTGAACGCAGCCACCGCCACGATCAGGGTGAGGATGATGAACATCATGCGCTTTTCCACCTGCACCGCGGCAAACCAGGTGCGGTTTTGACGCGTCCAGTCGCGCACCCACAGGCCAGGGAGCATGGGCATCAACTCGTCGGCGACTTGGCGTGCGCGGTGCAAATCGCGCAGCTTTAAGCGCACGCCGCTGGGCCCTTCCAGCCGAAACAAGGTTTGCGCATCGGCCAGGTGCAACAAGGCCATGTTGGCGTCGTATTCATAGTGGCCCGAGTCAAACACACCCACCACTTGCATTTGTTTCAAGCGCGGCAGCACCCCGGCTGGGGTGATTTGCCCACCCGGGGCGATCACCGTCACCCGCTCGCCCACCCGCACACCCAGGCTGCGCGCCAACTCGCTGCCCAACACCACCCCAAAGCGGCCTGCTTGCAGTTGTTCGCGCACGGCGGGGCTGAGTTGCAGGCTCAAATCAGTGACCGCGCCATCTAAAGCGGGGTCGATGCCGCGCACCACCGCGCCTTTCATGTCCTCGCCGCGTGCGATCAAGGCCTGGGCGGCCACAAACGGCGCGCCGGCCAACACATCGGGGTGCTTCAAGGCCTGTGCCAATGTCGCAGCGGCATCCGGCAGGGCGCCACCATCGGGGGCGTAGACCTCGATGTGCGAAACCACCCCCAGCATGCGGTCGCGCACCTCTTTTTGAAAGCCGTTCATCACGCTCAACACAATGATGAGCGCGGCCACCCCCAGCGAGATGCCCAGCATCGACACCCCAGAGATGAAGGAGATAAACCCATTGCGCCGGGTGGCACGCCCGGCACGGGTGTAGCGCCAGCCCAGCACCAGTTCGTAGGGGATGAAGGAGGGGGCAGGGCGCGACATGGGTGTGGATTGTGTCATCTTGCACAATGCGCCCTGTGCCAACGCCCCATGCCCTTGTGATTCCCTCTGCCCTGGTGGACCCGCTGGACAGCGCCTTTGTCCAGGCCCTGGCCGGGTTGCGCTTGCCCCATTTGACGCGTTTGTTGGCACGCTCGCGTGTGATGCGCACCCCCGAGCCCGCGGCTCAGCGCTTGAGCACGGTGCATGAATGGGCCCAGGCCCAGGCCTGGGGGTGGACGCCCACAGATGGTTTGCTGCCTTGGGCTGCCTGGCATGCCCAAACGCTGGGCTTGGACACCCTGGGTGAACAGGCCTGGGCGGTGTTCACCTTGTGTCACTGGCATGTGGCCCAAGGCCAGGTCATTTTGGAGTCGCCAGCGCGGTTGGGCGTCACCGCGGCTGAAAGTGAGAGCCTGCGCTTGGCCATGCAAACCTACTGCGCGCAAGACGGCATCACCTTACACCCTTGGGTTCCAGGCCAGTGGTTGGCGGCTTCGGACTTGTTTCGTGGCCTGCCCACCGCCACTGTGGACCGGGTGGTGGGCCAAGCGGTCGAGGATGGGTGGGTGGGCGCAGGGCTGAACCCGCCCTCACCAGCGGCCCAACACCTGCGCCGCTTGCAAAACGAAATGCAAATGTTGTTCTACACCCATGCCTGCAACGAAACGCGGCCGACCGCCATCAACTCTTTTTGGATCAGTGGCACTGGGGATTTGGCCGCAGCCAACGCTCTAGGTGGCCCATCTTTACCTGCAGCCCGTGCGGGTGCCGCGCCCGCAACCGTGCCGCCCCCTTTTGCGGCGGGTGCGGTAACTCCGGCTTGGCATCCCCCAGCGGTGCAGCGCTTGCACCAAGCCGCACAAATGCGCCATGTGGCGGCCTGGGTGGAGGCGTGGCATGAGGTGGACGATCAACTGCTGGCGCCTTTGGCGTCAGCGCCCACGGCTGAACTGGTGCTGTGCGGCACCCGCCATGCTTGCGTGGTTCAATGCGAGCCCAGCGCTTGGCCGCAGTGGTGGCGCACGTGGCGCTCCCCCCCCCTGGTACAGGCTTTGTTGGACCGATGAAATTCACACAACGCGACATCCCCCCCCGCAGCCTGTGGGCGCTGGAGCAAGCGGGCGTGCACCCCTTGTTGGCGCGTTTGTTCGCAGCGCGTGGCGTGCATGGACCGCAAGACCTCGACCCCGATTTGGCGCACCTGCTGCCCCTGCAAAACCTCAAAGGTGTGCAACAAGCGGCCGAGTTGCTGGCCGACGCCATCCAGCGCCAAGCGGCCCTGTGCATCGTGGCCGATTACGACTGCGATGGCGCCACCGCTTGTGCCGTGGCCTTGCGCGGCTTGCGCCTGTTGGGCGCGCAGCGGGTCGACTTTGTGGTGCCCGATCGGGTGGTCGATGGTTATGGCCTGACGCCGCCCATTTCCGAGCGCGTCAAAGCCCAGGGCGCGGACGTGTTGATCACGGTGGACAACGGCATTGCCAGCGTGCAAGGGGTGGCGCGGGCGCGTGAGCTGGGCTTGCAGGTGTTGGTCACCGATCACCATTTGCCTGGAACCGATTTGCCCGATGCTGATGTGATCGTCAACCCCAATCAACCTGGCTGCACCTTCCCCAGCAAAAACTTGGCCGGTGTGGGCGTGATGTTTTATGTGCTGCTGGCTTTGCGCGCTGAACAGCGCCGCCGAGGCGTGTGGGACGCGCCTGGGCAAGCCGCGCAGCCGCGCTTGGACAGCTTATTGCCGCTGGTGGCTTTGGGCACGGTGGCCGATGTGGTGCGGCTGGACGCGAACAACCGGCGCTTGGTGACCCAAGGCTTGAAGCGCATCCGCAAAGGGCAGATGCCCGCCGGCATGGCTGCTTTGTTTGTCGCCGCAGGCCGCCATCCTGAGCGGGCCAGCGCGCAAGATTTTGGCTTTGCCTTGGGCCCGCGCATCAATGCCGCCGGCCGCTTGGCCGATATGCGTTTAGGCATTGAATGCTTGCAAACCGATGACTTGTCGCACGCCACCCAATGTGCCCAAGCGCTGGACCTGATCAACCGCGAGCGCCGCGACATCGAAGGCGGCATGCGCGAGCAAGCCTTGTTGCTGGCCCAATCCATGCTCGACGGCTTTGACGAACCGCCCAGCGCTTTGTGCTTGTTTGACCCCGACTTCCACGAGGGGGTGGTGGGCATCGTTGCGGCCCGCATCAAGGACCAATGGCACCGCCCAACCTTTGTGTTTGCCGCCAGCCAAGCCGATGGCAAGGGCGATGAGCTCAAAGGCTCGGGGCGCTCTTTGCCGGGCTTTCACTTGCGCGACGCGCTGGACCTGATCTCCAAGCGCCACCCTGGCGTGTTGCTGCGCTTTGGGGGCCATGCCATGGCCGCTGGGTGCACCATCCATGCCGACCACATCGATGTGTTTGAGTCGGCCCTGCAACAAGTGGCCCAGGAGTGGTTGGACGAGGCCACCTTGCAGCGCCGCTTGGACACCGATGGCCCTTTGTCGCGCGAATACCGCCGCGTGGAGTTGGTGGAACAACTCAACAACGAGGTCTGGGGCCAGGGTTTTGCCGCCCCCACATTTTGTGAAGAGTTGGAGGTGGTGAGCCAACGCTTGGTGGCCGAAAAGCATTTGTCCTTGCGCTTGCGCCACCAAGGCGATGTGGTCGATGCCATTTGGTTTGGCCGTGTCCAACCCCTGGCCGCGCACGCCACCCTGGCTTACCGTGTCGAGACCGATGCTTGGCAAGGTCAAACCCGGGTTCGGTTTGTCATTGAAGCCGCCCAAGAATGAGGTCATCCCCCATGTCCCGAATCAAGCGCAGTGCCAGCACCGGTTTGCCCACGGTGAATTTTTCCGACCACGGCCCGGTGCGCTATTTGCACCTGGGCACCGACTGGGTTCAGGGCTCGATGTGGCCAGACCGCCCCTATGAGATCCATCTGGACTATGTCCAGCGCATGATGGGTTGGTTGTTGTGGGTGCCGCCCGAAACCGTGGCCGATCTCAAGGCCATGCAATTGGGCCTGGGAGCCGGCACTTTGACCAAGTTTTGTGCCCACAAGCTGGGCATGCACACCACAGCGATTGAAATCAACCCCCAGGTCGTGGCGGCTTGTCGTTTGTGGTTCAAGCTGCCCCCCGACAGCGGGCGCTTGCAAGTGGTGCTGGGGGATGCGGCCGAGGTCGCCGCCCACACCCATTGGCGGGCACAGGTGGATGTTTTGCAGGTTGATTTGTATGACCACGAGGCCGCCGCACCAGTGCTCGATAGCGAGGCTTTTTATGCCGATTGCCGCCAATTGCTCACGCCCAGCGGTTGCATGGTGGTGAACCTGTTTGGCCGCAGCCACAGCTATGCGCGCAGCCTGGAAAAAATCAGCGCGGTGTTTGGCGCCGACGCGGTGTGGGCGTTCAAGCCCACGCGCGAGGGAAATACCGTGGTCATGGCCCAGCGCACCAGCGCGGTGCCTGACCCAGAAGTTTTGCTGTCGCGCTCGCTACACATCGAGCAACACTGGGGTTTGCCCGCATCCAAGTGGTTGCGGGTGCTCGCGCCCGCCGCCTTGTCCCATGGGGATGGATGGTTTTGAGCGGCATGCCGGCACGCATCAAACCAGCGCAGGACCGCGAATGCGATCAAATCGCATACAAAAACCCCGGCCTATAGGTGAAACCCACATAGACGCAGCACCAGAACCTGCACACAATCGGCCAGTTTTGTTTCATTGAGGAGATCATTTGTGAAAATCAAAAGTCAGAAAGACTTTTTCTCAGGCCTCATGTTTTTGGTGATCGGTGCCGCTTTTGCATGGGGTGCAACCAAGTATTCCATCGGCACGGCCGCCCGCATGGGCCCCGGGTATTTCCCCTTGTTGCTGGGTATTTTGATGGCGGTCTTTGGCGCTGTCATCTGCTTCACCTCTTTGGTCGTGGAAACGGACGACGGCGAAAAAGTGGGTCGATTTGTGTGGCGCCCCATCATTTACATCTTGGGCGGCAACCTCGCTTTCGGTGTGTTGTTGGGCGGCTTGCCCAGCATCGGTTTGCCGCACATGGGTTTGATCGTGGCCATTTTTGCCTTGACCATCATTTGCAGCAAAGCCGGCAATGAGTTCAACTGGCGTGATGTGATCATTCTGGCGGCGGGGCTCAGCGTGGGCAGCTATCTGGCTTTTATTGTCTTGCTCAAACTGCAAATTCCGGTTTGGCCAAAGTTCATCACCGGTTAAGGAGAGACAGACCATGGATTTAATCGCAAACCTGGCCACTGGCTTTGGGGTGGCATTCACCCCCATCAACCTGATGTACTGCCTGATTGGTTGCATCTTGGGCACCTTGATTGGCGTCTTGCCAGGCATTGGCCCGGTCGCCACCATCGCCATGTTGTTGCCCGCCACCTACGCATTGCCGCCCGTTTCGGCCTTGATCATGTTGGCTGGTATTTACTACGGCGCTCAATACGGCGGGTCCACCACCGCCATTTTGGTCAACCTCCCCGGCGAATCGTCCTCGGTGGTGACCATGATCGACGGCTACCAAATGGCGCGCAAGGGCCGAGCGGGACCAGCCCTGGCCGCTGCTGGCTTGGGCTCCTTCTTCGCGGGTTCTGTGGGCACCTTGATCTTGGCCGCCTTTGCCGCGCCCTTGACCGAGTTGGCCTTCAAGTTCGGCCCGGCCGAATACTTCTCGCTGATGGTGCTGGGCTTGATCGGTGCCGTGGTGTTGGCCTCTGGCTCCTTGATCAAGGCGATTGCCATGATCTTTCTTGGCTTGTTGCTTGGATTGATAGGCACCGACGTCAACTCCGGTGTGGCCCGCTTTAGCTTTGATATTCCTGAGCTGACTGATGGCATTGGCTTTGTGGTGATTGCCATGGGTGTGTTTGGTTATGGCGAGATCATCTCCAACCTGTCGCAACCCGAAGAAGACCGCCAGGTTTATACCGCCAAGGTGCAGGGCTTGTTTCCCACCTTGACAGACATCAAACTCATAATCCCTGCCATTTTGCGTGGGACGGCTTTGGGCTCTATTTTGGGTGTGTTGCCCGGTGGCGGTGCGTTGTTGGCCGCTTTTGCCGCTTACACCATTGAGAAGAAAACCGCGCTCAAACCCGGTGAAGTGCCGTTTGGCCAAGGCAATATCCGTGGTGTGGCTTCTCCTGAGTCGGCCAACAACGCCGGTGCGCAAACTTCCTTCATCCCCTTGCTGACTTTGGGCATCCCGCCCAATGCGGTGATGGCGCTGATGGTGGGTGCCATGACCATCCACAACGTTCAACCTGGCCCCCAGGTGATGACCAGTAACCCCGAGTTGTTCTGGGGCCTGATCGCCTCCATGTGGATTGGCAACCTGATGCTGGTGATCTTGAACCTGCCCTTGATTGGTATTTGGATCAAGCTGCTCTCGGTGCCTTACCGCTTGCTGTTTCCGGCCATCGTGCTGTTTTGCGCGATTGGTGTTTATTCGACCAACAACAACACCTTCGACATCTGGTTGGTGGCCTTGTTTGGTTTCGTCGGTTACATCTTCATGAAGCTCGGCTGTGAGCCCGCACCTTTGTTGCTGGGTTTCATCTTGGGCCCCATGATGGAAGAAAACCTGCGCCGTGCGTTGTTGCTCTCGCGCGGTGCCTGGTCGGTGTTTGTCACCCGCCCCCTGTCGGGCTCGTTGTTGGCTGTCGCTTTGGTGCTGCTCATCATCGTGCTCTTGCCCGCCGTCAAGGCCAAGCGCAAAGAGGCCTTTGTCGAGGAGTGATGGACGCCACCGGGCCCGTGGCCCGGTGCAAGCTGTCAACGGCACCTGCGGGTGCCGTTTTTTTTGGGGGTCCAGCGCAAGGCCTTCGCTATCA
>CAMDJU010000099.1 GCA_945900695.1 Bordetella parapertussis
CGGTTGAGCTTGTCGGCCTTGGTCAGCAAGACCAAAAATTGCATGCCCGCCTCTACCCGGGGACGAATCACTTCGAGCAGGATGTCATCCAACTCGGTCATGCCGTGGCGTGGGTCGCACAACAAGACCACGCCACACAGGTTGTCTCGGGTCATCAGGTAGTTGGCCATCACCCGCTGCCAGCGGATCTTGTCTTGTTTGGGCACGGCGGCATAGCCGTAACCCGGCAGGTCGGCCAACACTGCATCGGTTTGTCCATGGCGACCCAAGGCGAACAAATTGATGTGCTGTGTGCGCCCCGGCTTTTTGGAGGCATAGGCCAATTGGTTTTGTTGCGTCAAGGTGTTGATGCAGGTGGACTTTCCGGCATTGGAGCGTCCCACAAAGGCGATTTCGGGCAGGCGGTACTGGGGCAGGTGGTGCAACTGCGCTGCCGTGACCAAAAAACGCGTGGTGTGCAACCAACCCATGGCCTGTTTGGTCTGCACGGCCAGGTCGGGCGCTGGCGACGGTTCGTTGCTGGCGCTGGTTGGGGCGGGCGGGGCAGGGTGGTGGGGCTGGGTCATCACGGGTCCGACAGAGGTGGGGGGCCCGTGGACCCAAGAGGGCATTGTAGAATCTGATGGTTTAGCGCCACCCAACTGACCCAAGCCATGAAGCTTTTTGCCCCATTTTTTGTTGCCGCCGCCCTTGCTTTGCCACTGACTTGCCTGCATGCTGCAGACAAGGCGCCTGCCGCCAAAGCCCCCGATGTGGCCAAAGGCGAGGCCAGCTATGCCCCTTGCGCGGCTTGCCATGGCGCTGATGGAAACTCAGGTTCTCCGGCCAACCCCAAGTTGGCAGGCCAACACCCCGAATACCTCAACAAACAGTTGCAAGAGTTCAAGTCGGGCAAACGGGCCAATGCCATCATGTCGGGCATGGTTGCAGCGCTCAGCCCAGAAGACATGAAAAACATCTCGGCCTGGTTGGGTCAGCAAAAGGCCAAACCAGGCTTTGCCAAAGACAAGCAAACCGTGGCCTTGGGTGAGCGGATTTACCGTGGCGGCGTTGCCGACCGCCAAATCCCCGCTTGCGCTGGCTGCCACAGCCCCAATGGGGCAGGCATGCCCTCGCAGTACCCCCGTTTGAGCGGCCAGCATGCCGACTACACCACGGCGCAACTCAGCGGATTTCGCGATGGCGTGCGCCTCAACAACCTCACCATGACCCAAGTGGCGGCCAAGCTCAACGACCGCGAAATCAAAGCGCTATCCGACTACATCGCAGGTTTGCGCTGATATTCAGCCCCAACCTGTGTGGAGAAACCGGCCTTCAGGTCGGTTTTTTTTCGGGGGTGAGGCACAATGTTTTGAAATGGATCGGAGACCCCCATGCGCACACGTCATTCAGACAATGGACACAATCACCCACTGGGCAGCGAGATAACCCCTGCCAACGCCCACCACAACCGCCGCCAAATGATGCAGCACCTCGCCACCGGTGTGGCCGGTGTGGCATTGGCGAGCTGGGCCTCACGCCAGGCCCTGGCCCAAAGTGACAAAGCCTTGGCGCGTCCGGGCAAGTTGGCGCCTTTGGCGTCTCGGCCCTCCACCATGGCTGGGGCCAACACCATGGAAAAGCCCACCACCTATGCCGACGCCAGCACCTACAACAACTTTTACGAATTCGGCACCGACAAGGCCGATCCGGCCAAAAACGCCCACAGTTTGAAGACCCGGCCCTGGTCGGTCGAGGTTGAGGGCTTGGTGAAAAAACCAGGCCGTTGGGACATCGAGGACCTGCTCAAACTCAGTGCCATGGAAGAGCGCATCTACCGCATGCGTTGTGTGGAGGGCTGGTCCATGGTGATTCCTTGGGTGGGCTACTCCCTGTCAGAGTTGATCAAGCGGGTAGAGCCCCAAGGCAGCGCCAAATTTGTGGAGTTTGTCACCTTGGCCGATCCCAAAACCATGCCTTTTGTGGGTTCGCGTGTGTTGGAGTGGCCCTATGTGGAGGGACTTCGCTTGGATGAGGCCATGCACCCCTTGACCTTGTTGACCTTTGGCATGTACGGTGAAGTTCTGCCCAACCAAAACGGCGCACCCATCCGCTTGAATGTGCCCTGGAAATATGGCTTTAAAAATGCCAAAAGCATTGTCAAAATCCGCTTTGTGGAAAAGCAACCGGCGACCGCATGGGTCAAGTCCGCTTCGCATGAATATGGTTTTTACTCCAACGTGAACCCCAATGTGGACCACCCGCGCTGGAGCCAGGCGACCGAGCGGCGCATTGGCGAAGATGGTTTACTGACGAAAAAGCGCAAGACCTTGATGTTCAATGGTTACGAAGCCCAAGTGGGCCAGTTGTACGCTGGCATGGACTTGACCAAAAATTATTGAGCCGCAGCGCATGTGGCGTCACCCTGCCGCCAAGCCATGTTTAGGGATGTTGTTGGCGCTGCCGGCACTCTGGTTGGTTTACGCCGCAGCCAACGACGCGTTGGGACCCAACCCGGCCGAAGCCTTGATCCGCCAAACCGGCGACTGGACCTTGCGCGCTTTGTGCCTGGCCCTGGCCGTGACCCCTATTCGAGTGCTCACCGGGCAGTTGGTGCTGATACGCTTTCGGCGCATGATCGGTGTCACTGTGTTTGTGTACGCCGTGCTGCATCTGTTGTGCTATGCCTGGCTGGACATGGGCTTGGATGTGGCCGACATCACTCGCGACATCGCCAAGCGCCCGTTTATCTTGGTGGGCTTTGTGGCTTTGCTTTTATTGACCAGCCTGGCGGCCACCTCTTTCAACCGCGCAGTGCGCTGGCTCGGCGCCCAGCGTTGGCAAGCTTTGCACCGCTGCGTTTATGCCGTTGCAGCATTGGCGGTGTTGCATTTTTATTGGATGAGGTCGGGTAAGAACAACTTCCTTGAAGTGGGTGTTTATGCGGCCATTTTGGCGACCTTGCTGGCGTGGCGGCTGTGGCACAGATGGCACAAACGCCAGTACAAATGAAATCTTTTGGTTCGTGATGCATGGTGTTGGTGGGGTCTAGGCCTGGTGTTTGCTCGCTGATGCTGGTCCCTATTTGACTGAGCCCGCTCCGCTCTGTAGGTCATCTCTCTGGCTGAGCCCGCCCCGCTGGCGGGAACGCCGCCCTCCGCCAGTCGCTGCGCGCCGATGTTGTCGGGCGACGCACCCACCATCGGTGCTGCGAAAGTGATGTGGGTGTGCAAACCTTGCGCAAGCACGAACGCCTCATTAAATGTAAACGCCTTCGTGAGCAAAGAACCTTTAACCCACACCTTCTTGAAACCGGCACGAGTGGGTGTGCGGTCCGACGACATCGGAGCGAAGCGACTGGAGGAGGCCCGCATGCCCCGAAATGGCGGTTAAGCGGGGGAGTTTCAAGCCACGCAAACCACAAAGCAACCCAGAAGCCGAGAGAGCCGGTCAGATCAAACGCTCCCCCCGCATTTGATCGACAAAGGTTTCGCGCTCGCGAATGATGTGCACTTTGTCACCATCGACCAACACCTCGGCAGCACGCCCACGGGTGTTGTAGTTGCTGGCCATGCTCATGCAATAGGCGCCTGCTGACATCACCGCCAAATGGTCACCCGCCTGAACCGCCAGCGAGCGGTCGCGGCCAATCCAGTCGCCGCTTTCGCACACCGGTCCGACCACGTCGTAGACCGTGGCGGCAGTTGTGCGCTCTGCCAAGGGCTCGATGCGGTGAAACGCTTGGTACATCGCCGGGCGGGGCAAATCGTTCATGGCCGCGTCAATTATGCAAAAGTTTTTTTGCTCGCCAGGCTTCAAGTAAAGCACCTCGCTCAGGCACACACCGGCATTGCCCACCAGTGAGCGCCCCGGTTCGATCATCAAGCGACGCTTGCCAAAGCCCCGCGCATCCAAGCGGGCCAGCAGTTGCGCCCACAGCGCATCGGCAGCAGGTGGTGTGTCGCCGTTGTAATCGATGCCCAAGCCGCCGCCAAAGTCGAGGTGATGGATGGGCACGCCAGCGGCTTCAATGGCTTGAACCAAGTCAAGCACCTTGTCGAGGGCGTCCAGATAAGGCCCTGCGCTGGTGATTTGCGAGCCAATGTGGCAATCGATGCCCACCACTTTCAAGCCCTTCAAGGATGCAGCGTGCAAATAGCAGCGCAAAGTGTCTTCGTGGGCGATGCCAAATTTGTTGCCCTTCAATCCCGTAGAGATATAGGGGTGGGTTTGCGGGTCTACGTTGGGGTTGACGCGGATGCTGACTGGCGCGACTTTTCCGCACGAGAGCGCCACTTCACTGAGAACATCAAGTTCCGCCTCGCTCTCCACATTGAAGCAAGCGATACCCGCATCGAGCGCTTGGCGCATCTCGGCGCGGGTTTTGCCCACACCCGAAAAAATCACTTTGTCCGCTTGGCCGCCCGCTGTCAGCACGCGGGCAAGCTCGCCACCTGAGACGATGTCAAAGCCGCAACCCGCTTGGGCAAACACTTGCAACACGCCCAAGGAGGAATTGGCTTTCATGGCGTAATGCACCTGCGCGTCTCGCCCTGCGAAGGCCCGTTGGTAGGGGGCCAAAGCACCCAGCATGGCGGCCTTGGAATACACAAACAACGGTGTACCGTGCTGCTCGGCCAGGGTGGACAAGCGCACCCCTTCCAACCACAACTGGCCTTGGCGTTGGGACAAAAATGGCGAACCAGGCAAATCGGTGGTGGTCATGGTGTTTTGGGAGTCGCCTTTTCGGCGGGTGTGGTGGCTGGTGCAGGGGTGGTTGTGGCTGGTTTGCCCATGCCCGGGATCACCACTTGGGGAAAGGGGCTGCGTTGTTCAGGCGGGACATCATTGGGCAAATACAAAGCACCGCGTTGACCGCAGGCCGAAGCCAACGCGGCCACACCGACGGCAAGGACAAACCGTGTGCATAGAATGGGCCTATGTTTCATCTAGAAATTGTAGCCAGCGCCTGTGGTGCCCTTGTATGACCGATAACGAATTCATGAACCTGGCCGAGGCTTTGCTGCAGTCGGTCGAACAACATTGCGACCGCATCAACGAAAACAGCGATGCCGACATCGACAACCAGCGGGTGGGCGGCATGGTCACCTTGGTGTTTGCCAACCGCAGCCAAATTGTGATCAACCTGCAAAAGCCTTTGCACGAGGTGTGGCTGGCCACCCGCAGCGGTGGCTACCACTATCGTCACGATGGGCAAGCCTGGATGGACACCAAAGGCCAGGGTGATTTTTGGGTGCAACTGGGCCAAGATGCCAGCGCCCAAGCGGACATGCCGCTCAGCTTCAGTTCTTGAACAGGTCGAGAATTTTCTTTTTCTCGTCGGCCGCGGGCAACTCGCTGTTGCCCGACTTGTTCTCCATCCCCAAGCCGAGGATGCCCGTGGTGCGGGAAAACTCCGTGAAAAACCAATCCCCGGCTTCATAGACCACGCCAGCTGGCGCGCTCAATTCGGCAATGGGTGTGTTTTTAAGGGCGGTTTGCATGTATTGGATCCACACCGGCAAGCTCAGTCCCCCGCCGGTTTCGCGGTCCCCCAGTTTGCGCGGCGTGTCGTATCCGATCCAGGTCACCGCCGTCAAGGTGGGGTGGTAGCCGGCAAACCAAGCGTCCATGGAGTCATTGGTGGTGCCGGTTTTGCCGTAAATGTCGTTGCGCTTCAAGGTCGACTGGGCCTTAGACGCCGTGCCCGATCGGGTCACCTCTTGCAGCAGGCTGCTCATCACAAAAGCATTGCGGGCACTGATGGCGCGCACCGACTCCTCTTGTTCGATGGGGGTGTAGTCTGAGAGCACTTTGCCCATGGCATCGGTCACTTTGGTGATCAGATAGGGGTTGATGCGAAAGCCGCCGTTGGCAAACACTGAATAACCGGTGGCCATTTGCAAGGGGGTGACCGATCCAGCCCCCAAGGCCATGGTCAGGTAGGCCGGGTGGCGTTGGGGGTCAAAGCCAAACTGGGTGATCCAGTTCTGGGCGTTTTGTGGCCCCACGGCTTCCAGTACCCGAATCGATATCATGTTCTTGGATTTGGCCAAGCCCTTGCGCAAGCTCATGGGCCCTTCAAAGGTGCCGTCGTAATTTTTGGGCTCCCAGGCTTGGCTGCCGGTGACACTGGCGTCGTAAAACAAAGGCGAGTCGTTGACCACGGTGGCGGGCGTGAAGCCCTTTTCCAACGCAGCGGAGTAGATGAAGGGCTTGAAGCTCGACCCCGGCTGGCGCCAGGCTTGGGTCACGTGGTTGAACTTGTTTTTGTCAAAGTCAAAGCCGCCCACCAAGGCGCGGATGGCGCCGTCGCGCGGGTCCAATGCGACAAACGCCCCCTCCACTTCTGGCAATTGGGTGATTTCCCACGCCGTCCCTTTGACGATGCGGATCACCGCGCCAGGCCTGAGCTTGATGTTGGGCGGCGCTTTGTCGGCCAAACCCGATTGCACCGGCTTGAGTCCCTCACCCGTGACCTCGATCACTTCGCCGTTTTGTCGCACCGCACGCACCAGCTTGGGCGTGGCTTCCAGCACCACAGCGGCCATCAAGTCGCCCTTGTCGCCTTGTTCGATCAAGGTGTCGTCGATCAGCTCATCGCGCTCGCGCGCATTGGCGGGCAGGTTGATGAACTTTTCCGGGCCCCGGTAGTGCTGGCGTTTTTCATAGTCCATGATGCCCCGGCGCAGTGCTTGATAGGCCACCTCTTGGTCGGCGGCACGCACCGTGGTGTAAACCTTCAGGCCCCGGGTATAGGCGTCGACCCCGTACTGGGCAAACATCAAGGAACGCGCCATCTCGGCCACATAGTCAGCGTGGTTGCGAAAGCCCAGGTTGGCATTGCGCACCTGCAACTCTTCGCCCTTGGCCTGATCGGCTTGGGCCTGGGTGATGAAGCCGTTGTCGAGCATGCGCTCAATGATGTAGAGCTGGCGCGAACGGGCGCGTTTGGGGTTGTTGATGGGGTTGTAGGCCGATGGGGCTTTGGGCAAACCCGCCAACATGGCGGCCTCGGCCACCGTGATGGACTTCAAAGGCTTGCCGTAATAGGCTTCACTGGCTGCAGCAAAACCGTAGGCACGGTTGCCCAAAAAAATCTGATTCAGGTAAATCTCGAAAATTTGGTCTTTGGTCAGCAAATGTTCGAGCTTGAAGGTCAGCAGCAGCTCGTAAATTTTGCGGGTAAAGGTTTTCTCTGAAGTCAGGTACACATTGCGCGCCACCTGCATGGTGATGGTCGATGCCCCCTGGCTTTTGGCCCGACCCAAGTTGGCCAAGCTGGCGCGCACCAAACCAATGTAGTCCACCCCGCCATGGTGATAAAAGCGGGCGTCTTCGATGGCCAAGATGGCGTCCTTCATGACCTGCGGGATGTCCTTGAACTCGGTGTAATTGCGCCGCTCTTCGCCAAATTCGCCGATCAAGGTGCCTTCCACAGAGTACACCCGCATCGACAGTTTGGGGCGGTAATCGGCCAGGTCAGAGATGTCGGGCAGCTGGGGATAGGCCATCGCCAGGGCCAGGGCCACCAGCAGCGAAATGGACAAAACACCGGCCACGCTCAAGCCAATGGACCACTTCAGAAAGCCCCATACCAAGGCCCCCAATTGCGATGGGCTGCTGTCGTTGGCGGGTGCCTCGGGGGGTGACTTGCGGTTCATGGGCGACCGCGCCGGTGTGGCCCGCGCGGTGAAACAAAACGCTGATTATAAAAAATGCCACCCGGGGAAGAATAGGGTGTTAGATGTTGAAACCAAAAGCATTCATGGTTAGGATGCAGGGAAACATCAGGGAGTGCACATGGCGTGGGGCAAAAACTTCATGCGCGCTGGGCGTCAGGCCTTGCTCGGGGTTGATTGGGGCGGCGACTGTTTGAGCTTGGTGGCCGTGGACGGCCACCCGGCCCTGGGCTGGCGGCTGAGTTTGAGCGAGCAAGAAAGCTGGCTGGGTGAGTCCAATCCCAGTGCGGCTTTGGCGCGTGCTTGGCGGCGCAGTGCCAGCCGGGTGCGGCGGGTTGCTGTGGCCGTCCCGGACCAAAGCGTGTGGCAACAGATGATGGTCTTGGATGCGCGCTTGCACGGTGAGGACTTGCATTTTCAAATTGGTTTGCGCTTGCGCGACCAATTGCCATGGGATATTTCGCAGGTCAGCTGGGACTACGCTGGGCACGACACCCTTGACACACCGCATGCCAATGGCGCGGCGTACACCGTCTGTGCTGTGCCCTTGAGTGAATTACAGCCCATGCTGGATTGGGTGCGCGCCGCCGATCTCATGCCCTGGGTGGTTGACGTCCAAGCCCAGGCATTGCAGCGCTGGAGCGAGCACGCACAGCGGTTGGTTCCCGGTCGCGCCAACGCACAAGCCAGCCCATTGGCCATGGGGCTGGCATTGCGCCGGTTTGTGGCATGAGCCCCATCAACCTATTGCCCCAGCGCGAACGCCTGTGGCAGCGCCAAAGGCGCTGGTGGCGCCAACGCTGGTCTTGGACTTTGGGTATTTCCTTGGCCGTGTGGGCCAGCTTGGCAGGGGTCATGGCTTGGCACCACCAGCATTGGGTGGACGCCAACGCGCAGGTGCAGGCCCAAATCGATGCGCAAGCGCCCCTGCGCGCACAGCACCAGCGCTTACTGCAAGCGCAACGCCAATGGCAAGACGCGCTGCAAGGCTCTGAGCGCAACCCAGCGGCCATGCAGGAACCTTGGCGCAGTTGGCAAGCCCTGACCCAAATGGCAGCGCCCCAGGTGCATTGGGAGCGATGGGCTTGGGATGGCCAGACCATCACCGCATCGGGCCAGGTGTTGCAAGCTGCTGTGGCCACCCAGTTGCAGGCCCAATGGCAACAAAACCTGGGTCCCGGGGTGGTGGTGCAAGCCCTGGCCTTGAAAGCCGAGCCTACCCGCGACCCGCAGGGGGTGGCAGACCACTGGTGGCATGGGGAGTGGCGCTGGCGCACCTCAGGCGCTGGCGAGGACAAAAAGGCCCAAGCCCCCGCACGGGGAAGTGCCGCACCCCTGCCCGGGCAACCCGAAGCGAAGGAGGGCCTACAGAGATGAACAGCCCGCCAGAGCCTCTTGCATGGCCCCTGCGCTTGTCGGCATTCAGCTGGGACACCCCTTGGGCCTGGCCTTTGGCCCAACAAGTGGCCGCGCTCACCGCACTGGTGCTGGTGATGTTGACGGCCTGTGTGGCCTCGTTGTCGCCGTGGTGGGAGTCCTTGGCAGCATTGCAAAAAAGCCATCAAAGTTTGTCCGACCAGTACCAAGCTGGCCAAGAGAAGTTGCG
>CAMDJU010000100.1 GCA_945900695.1 Bordetella parapertussis
ATGTCACCAGGTCCTGCCTCGGTGGCTTGCACGCGCT
Organism: Bordetella parapertussis; assembly: GCA_945900695.1. GTDB lineage: Bacteria > Pseudomonadota > Gammaproteobacteria > Burkholderiales > Burkholderiaceae_C > Limnohabitans > Limnohabitans parapertussis_A. The sequence continues at coordinate 38 of CAMDJU010000100.1, forward strand.
CCAGCCCTTCGAATTTGAGCAATTGAAGCAATTTGGCCTTGCCCAAGGAGTGGTCTGGCCCTTGCATCACCAAGACCTCTTGGTTGGGGCGGATGGTGCCCGCATTGATGCGGCCCACGCCGATGCGGCCCACATAACTCGAATAATCCAGCGAGCTGATTTGCAACTGCAATGGCGCGTTGGGGTCACCCGCATGGGCAGGAACGTGATTCAGAACCGTGTCAAACAAGGCTCCCAAATCAGGCCCCCATTGCTCACCCGGCGTGCCCTCGTTCATGCTGGCCCAGCCATTCAGGCCAGAGGCGTAGACCACAGGAAAGTCCAATTGGTCCTCACTCGCGCCGAGTTTGTCAAACAGGTCAAACGCGGCATTGATGACGTAGTCGGGGCGTGAGCCAGGCCGATCGACCTTGTTGACCACCACAATCGGCTTCAAACCCAGGGCCAAGGCTTTCTTGGTGACAAACCGGGTTTGCGGCATGGGGCCTTCGACCGCATCGATCAACAGCACCACCCCATCGACCATGGACAAAGCGCGCTCGACCTCACCACCAAAGTCGGCGTGCCCGGGGGTGTCCACGATGTTGATGTGGGTGCCCTTCCAGCTCACGGCGCAGTTTTTAGCCAAGATGGTGATGCCACGCTCTTTTTCCAAGTCGTTGTTGTCCATCACCCGTTCAGTCATTTTTTCATTGGCCCTGAAGGTGCCGGATTGGCGGAGCAATTGGTCCACCAAGGTGGTTTTTCCATGGTCCACGTGGGCGATGATGGCGATGTTGCGAATTTGTCGAGTCATGCGGGGTTCTCCAAAAGGGATTTGATTTCTAGCGGGCTGAGCAATCGGGTCGGAATCAGCTCACCGGCTTTGACGTGGGCAGTGCCCAACAGGCTGTGGGGATCTTGTCCATAAACAGATACATGTTCGCAATCGGGCCAGGCGCCACGGCGGCGCAGGCCACTCAAGAAGCGCCCTGAATCATGCGGCGCCAATGTGATGGGATGATGACCCTGCAACAAGCTGTCCACGGGGCGCAGAAGTGCCTGGCGTTGGTCCTCGTCCATGGCCTCCAATTGATCAAGCGTGACGCAATCGGCCTCCACAAAGGGGCCGCTGCGGGTGCGGCGCAGGCTGATCAAATGCGCGCCGCAATGCAGCGCTGCACCCATGTCTTCGGCCAAGGTCCGGATGTAGGTGCCCTTGCTGCAGTCCACCCACATGCGCACGCAGCGCAGGCCGCCCTGGGGTTCGATTTCTTCCAAGCGCAAAGAATGGATGGTGATGGTGCGCGGCACCCGCTCCACCGTCACACCCTCGCGGGCATATTCGTACAGGGCTTTGCCGTCTTTTTTCAAGGCGCTGTGCATCGGCGGGGTTTGTTGAATGGGTCCGCTCAGGCTCAGCGCCACTTGGGCCAGATCGGCGGGTGTAAAGGTCGCTTCACGCTGGGTCAACACCTCGCCCTCGGCGTCTGCCGTGCTGGTGGTCTGGCCCATTTTGGCCACCGCCTCATAGGCTTTGTCGGCATCGAGATGGATTTGCGAAAACTTGGTGGCCGCGCCAAAGCACAGGGGAAGTACACCACTGGCCAATGGGTCCAGGGTGCCGGTGTGGCCGGCTTTTTCAGCCCGCAACAGGTATTTGGCTTTTTGCAAGGCGTTGTTACTCGACATGCCCAATGGCTTGTCCAGCAGCAGCAGCCCATGCACAGGGCGCCGCTGCACCCTGGTGCGTGGCGCGTTCATGGTCAGTCCTCTTTGGCCCGAGAGGAAACAGCCTTGGCGATCAAGGCGTTCATGTCGGCAGCTTTTTCGGTGGTGCGGTCGTACACAAAATGCAAGGTGGGCACCGTGTGGATGTGCAGTTTTTTGAACAACCCACTGCGCAAAAAACCGGCCGCTTGATTGAGCCCCTCTGTGGCCAAAGCGGCGTCATTTCCCAAACAACTGAAGAACACTTTGGCATGCGCATAGTCGGGCGTGACTTCCACCGCATTGATGGTCACCATGCCCACCCGCGGGTCTTTGAGTTCGCGGGCGATCAGGCCCGTCAAATCGCGCTGGATTTGATCGGCCACCCGAAAACCTCGGTGGGGCAGAGATGACTTTTTGGTTGCCACAAGCTCAATGCGAAATCATGTTCTATGACGCCTGGGCATCACAGAACCCGGGCCACTTCTTTGATTTCGAAGAACTCAATCAGGTCGCCCTTGGAAATATCGTTATAGCCCTTGATGTTCAAGCCGCACTCAAAGCCCTCTTTGACCTCGCGTGCATCGTCCTTGAATCGTTTGAGGCTTTCCAACTCGCCGGTGAAGATGACCACGTTGTCGCGCAACAAACGCAGGCGTGCGCTGCGCCGCACCAACCCAGCGGTGACCATGCAACCAGCGATCGAACCGATTTTGCTGACCTTGAACACCTCGCGAATTTCGGCAGTGCCCAAAATTTCTTCTTTCTTGTCGGGTGTCAACATCCCCGACATGGCGGCTTTGAGGTCGTCCACGGCGTCATAAATGATGTTGTAGTAACGAAGATCCACACCATTGCCTTCGGCCACCTTGCGAGCGCCGGCGTCTGCACGGGTGTTGAAGCCAATCACCACGGCTTTGGAAGCAATGGCCAAATTGATGTCACTCTCACTGATGCCACCCACAGCGGCATAGACAATTTGCACCTTGACCTCGTCGGTCGAGAGCTTGAGCAAGGACGTGGCCAAAGCCTCTTGTGAGCCTTGCACGTCGGCCTTGACAATGATGGGCAACATCTTGACATCACCAGCGGACATGTCGGTGAACATGTTCTCCAATTTGGCGGCTTGTTGCTTGGCCAATTTGGTGTGGCGAAACTTACCGGCGCGGTAAGTGGCAATCTCCCGGGCCCGGCGTTCATCGGCCATGACCATGAACTCATCACCCGCCTGGGGCACTTCGGTGAGGCCTTGAATCTCCACCGGAATGGAGGGGCCCGCCGATTTGATCGTTTTGCCGTTTTCGTCGAGCATGGCGCGAACACGGCCAAAAGTTTGACCCGCCAACACCACGTCTCCAACGTTCAAGGTGCCTGATTGCACCAGAATGGTGGCCACTGGTCCACGCCCTTTGTCCAGCTTGGCTTCAATCACCAGGCCCTTGGCCATGGCATCGATGGGCGCTTTGAGTTCCAAAATTTCGGCTTGAAGCAGCACTTGTTCCAGCAGTTGATCAATGCCGTCACCGGTCTTGGCCGAAACCGGCACAAACGGTGAATCACCACCAAACTCTTCAGGCACCACCTCTTCGGTGACCAATTCGCCTTTGACGCGATCGGGGTTGGCGTCGGGTTTGTCCATTTTGTTGAGGGCCACCACGATCGGCACACCCGCGGCTTTGGCGTGTTTGATGGCTTCTCGGGTTTGCGGCATCACGCCATCATCGGCAGCCACCACCAAGATCACGATGTCCGTTGCCTGCGCACCGCGGGCACGCATGGCGGTGAAAGCCTCGTGGCCAGGGGTGTCCAAAAAGGAAATCATGCCGCGCGGTGTTTGCACGTGATAAGCACCAATGTGCTGGGTGATGCCACCGGCCTCACCCGCTGCCACACGGGCTTGGCGAATGCGGTCGAGCAATGAGGTTTTGCCATGGTCCACGTGTCCCATGACCGTGACCACAGGGGCACGGGGCAAAGACTCTGATTGGGTGGCCGAGTCCTCTTCATCGGTGAAGGCCTCCGGGTCGTCCAGGGCGGCCACGATGGCCTTGTGACCCATCTCTTCCACCACGATCATGGCGGTGTCTTGGTCCAGCGGCTGGTTGATGGTGACCATTTGGCCCAGCTTCATCAATTGCTTGATGACCTCAGAGGCCTTGATCGCCATTTTGTGTGCCAACTCAGCCACGGTGATGGTCTCAGGCACATGCACTTCAATGATGCGTTGTTCAACCGGTGCCGAGACTTGCGGTTGGTCATCGCGATCGCGGTCACGGTTGCGTGCGCGCGGACCGCCGCGCCAACTGTTGCGGCCCACGCCGGTGTTGCTGTCGCCACGGGTCTTGATTTCTTTTTTCTTGCTTTGATCATCGGCCCAACTCGAGGACAGTTTGGCACTTTTGAGCTCTTTCTGTCCTTCTTTGGGCGCAGTGGCATCGGTCCCAGCCGGTTTGGCCACGGCAGGTTTGACCGTGCCCACGGCGGGCTTGTGCAAGGTGCCTTTTTTGGCCCCGACCGCTTCAGCGGGTTTGGGCTCATCGGGCTTCTTGGCCACCAACACCCGTTTGGGCGCATTCATCATGGTGCGAATGGCTTCGGCTTCGGCCAAAGCTTTGCTGCGACGCTCATCACTGGACTTGCTGGCTTCGAGTGCCGCATCGGCAGCTTGCTTGGCCTTTTCGGCAGCGGTCATGACCACCACGGGCGCTTCAGGCACTGCGGCAACTTCTGCCACTGGTTCGACCACAGGCTCGACAATAGCTTGGGCCACTGGTTCAGCCACATGCACTTCTGGTGTGGGTTCTTGTTGCGCTTGTTTGGCGGCCAAAGACCTGGCCTCAGCGGCTTCGCGCTTGGCCGATATTTCGGCTTCTTGGCGGCGGATCAGCTCAGCTTGGCGCAACGCATCTTGTTCACGGCGCTGCATTTCGGCTTCATCGATGGCCGGTGCCACTGGAGCAGGTGCCGGCGCAGGCCGCACCACTTCAACAGGGGGTGGGGCTTCGGCGGTCTCGGGAACATCATCTCGCTTGATGAAAGTGCGTTTTTTGCGCACCTCGACTTGAATGGTGCGGGCTCTGCCGGTGGCATCGGCTTGTTTGATCTCACTGGTGGATTTTTTGACCAAGGTGATTTTTTTGCGCTCGGATGACTCGGTACCGTGGCTGGCTTTGAGGTGGTTCAATAGCTTTTGCTTGTCACCATCGGTGAGGGCATCGTTGGGTGTAGATTTTTCAACACCGGCCAAGCGCAATTGCTCGATCAGGGTGCTGGTGGATTTTTTGAGTTCGTTGGCAAACTCGGCAACCGTCGTACTGGACATTTGTGGTGTTCCTCTCCATGACCATTACTCTTGACCTGCGAACCAATGTTCGCGTGCCTTCAGGATCAGGGCCTTGGCCTCCTCCTCCGGTTGGCCGGTGATGGCGGTCAGCTCATCCACGGCCAGGTCTGCCAATTCGTCTCTGGTGTTCACGCCGTTTTGCGCCAATGTGGCGATCAATTCGACATCCAGCCCCTCCAGGTCTCGCAGGTCTTGAGAGACCTCTTCAATGCTTTCTTCAAGCGCAATTTCCATGGTGAGCAACATGTCTTTGGCACGCGTGCGCAACTCGTTGACGGTGTCTTCGTCAAAGCCTTCGATTTCAAGCATTTCTTGCAAGGGGACATAGGCCACCTCTTCCAAGCTGGTAAAGCCCTCGGCGATCAAAATATCGGCAATCTCTTGGTCCACGTCGAGTTTTTCCATGAACAAGGTGCGCAGGTGATCGGTCTCATTGGCCTGCTTTTGCGCCGACTCATTGGCGTCCATGATGTTGATCTTCCAACCCGTGAGATCGGAGGCCAAGCGAACGTTTTGACCACCGCGACCAATGGCAATGGCCAAGTTTTCTTCATCGACCACCACATCCATGGCGTGCTTTTCTTCGTCCACCACGATGGAGCTGACGTTGGCTGGCGCCAAAGCGCCAATCACGAACTGTGCAGGATCTTCGCTCCACAAAACAATGTCCACGCGCTCGCCAGCCAATTCATTGGTGACGGCATTGACACGGGTACCGCGCACGCCGACGCAGGTGCCGATGGGGTCGACCCGTTTGTCATGCGAGAGCACGGCAATTTTGGCCCGCGAACCCGAGTCACGGGCGCAAGATTTGATCTCCAACAAGCCTTGCTCGATCTCTGGCACCTCTTGGCGAAACAGCTCCATCATGAACTCAGGCGCTGAGCGCGACAAAATGATCGGGGCGCCCCGCAAGGTCAGGTCCACTTCCATGATCATGGCGCGCACGCGGTCGCCATTGCGAAGATTCTCTTTGGCAATCATTTCGCCACGCCGCAAACGACCTTCTACCCGGCCGCTCTCGACAATGATGTCACCCTTGTCCATGCGCTTGACCGTACCGACAAAGATCTTGTCGCCACGTGACAAAAAGTCATTGAGCAGCATCTCGCGCTCGGCGTCTCGGATTTTTTGCAAAATAACTTGCTTGGCGGCCATGGCGCCAATGCGGCCAATTGGCAGCGACTCCACGCCTTCTTCGATGTACTCACCGACTTCGACGTCAGAGACACGGTCCGTGGCGTCCATGAGCAGCTCTTCAGCGTCCGGGTTTTGTAGACCGGCCTCATCTGGGACCACCATCCAGCGGCGAAAGGTTTCGTAATCACCGCTGTCGCGGTCCACTGCCACGCGGATGTCCACGTCGCCTTGAAACAACTTTTTGGTGGCCTGGGCCAAGGCCAATTCGACCGCCCCAAACACCACGTCGCGTTCGACATTTTTCTCTCGCGAGATGGCATCCACCAACATCAACATTTCGCGGTTCATGATCTCTGACTCCTCTCGTGCTCAAACTGAACGGGCCGAACGGCCCTTGAAATCCACCAAAGGCGCAAGGCGTGCCTCGCGCAACTCTTCCAATGCGAACCCCAGCACCTGTGATGGTGGGGTCACCCTGTTCTTACTTACCCGCTGACCGGGCTTGGTGGGCGCCTCATCGCGCCAAACAATCTGCCAATGGCCCAACGCCTCGCCCTTTTCCAGCGAGCCGCGAAATTTCTTGCGCAGTGCCGACACCTGGCCTGCCGCCGCAGCCCCCATGGGGGCCTTCAAAGTGATGTCCACCACCTCGCCCACAAACCGCTCAAAATCGGCTTGGTGGCGCAATGGCCTGTCGATACCCGGCGAGGACACTTCCAAGCGGCGGTACTCCACCTCTTCTGCTTCCAACACAAATTGCAATTGGCGCGTGACTTTTTCACAATCTTCCACGGTCACAAACACGGGCTCAGCGCCCGATGTCCAGGGGTGGTCAATGGTGATGCGCAGCAAACCACCGGCCGAGCGCTCCAGCTCAACCAGGTCGTAACCCAATCCGGTCACGGTTTGAACAACAACTTCTTGCAATGCCACGACCTGTCAAACCCCAAACTCAAAAAGCGATTGACCAAAAAAAACGGGCGGTTGGTATCCGCCCGTTTGGTCGTCAAGCCGAGATTATAACCGCTAAATATTTGATTTCAATCGCTTTATGACCTTGCCGCGGCTGGGGCTGAGGCCTGCACCAAGGTTTGGGTATAGGCGTGTCGGGGTTGGGCCAACACCGCTTGGGTTTCGCCAGCCTCCACCACCTGACCGTCTTTCATCACCATCACCTGGTGGGCCATGGCCTGGATGACGTTCATGTCATGGGTGATCAACAAAAAGCTCAGGCCACGTTCGGCTTGCAATGCTTGCAGCAGTTGCAATAACTGTTTTTGGATCGATACATCCAGGGCACTGGTGGGCTCATCGAGCACCAGCAATTGGGGTTGCAAAACCAAGGCACGGGCCACAGCGATGCGCTGGCGCTGGCCGCCAGAAAACTCATGGGGATAGCGTTGCAACAAACCCGGAAATTCGCTCTCGCGCATGCCCACTTCGGCCAAAACTTGGTTGACCAGGGCTTGGCGCTCTTGGGCCGACAGCAAGGGCTGGTGGACCCACAAACCCTCGCCCACCACGTCCTCAACGGTCATGCGTGGTGACAGGGAAGAAAAAGGATCTTGGAACACCACTTGCACCACGCGGCGCAAGGGCAAATCCGCTTTGTGGTTGTGACGCCAGCTCTGCCCCAGCACTTGCAATTGCCCTTGGCACGGCAAGAGCCCCAGCAGCGCCAAAGCCAAGGTGGACTTGCCCGAACCAGATTCGCCCAAGACCCCCAAGGTTTGGCCTTGTCGGATGGAAAAATTAACCTGGTCAACGGCCACAAAAGCACCGGCTTTGAACCAGCCCCGCCATCCGGGCAATCGGGTGCGGTAACTGACCCGCAAGTCTTTCACCTCGGCCACCAAAGGTGCCTGGGCTTGCACAGGCGCCAAATGTCGCTGGGGTTTGCTGTCGACCAATTTGCGCGTGTAGGGGTGTTGCGGTTGGCTCAGCACTTGATGCACCGGGCCGTGCTCGACCACATGGCCCCGCTCCATCACCGCCACGCGGTCGGCAAAGCGCTGCACCAAGTTCAAGTCGTGGGTGATCATCAACACCGCTGTGCCTGTCTCGCGCTGCAAGGTGTCGAGCAAGTCCAGGATTTGCCCCCGCATGGACACATCCAAGGCCGTGGTGGGCTCATCGGCCAACAGCAATTTGGGTCGACAAGCCAAGGCCATGGCAATCATGGCGCGCTGGCGTTGCCCCCCAGAGAGTTGATGCGGGTAAGCGCTCAAAAAGCGCTGCGGCGGGTTCAAGCCGGTTTGGCTCAACATCTCCGCACTGCGCGTCCAAGCATCGCGGCGCGACAAGGCCATTTTCAGCAACAACACCTCGGCCAATTGATCGCCAATCGTGAACAAGGGGTTGAGCGCCGTCATGGGTTCTTGAAACACCATGGCCATGTCTTGCCCGCGCAACTGCTGCATGCGTGCTTCGGTGGCTTGCATCAGGTCTTCGCCGTTGAACCAGCATTGCCCGGTCAATTGCGCCGCGCCCAGCAAACGCAACACGCCCAGGGCGGTGACGGTTTTGCCCGAGCCCGACTCTCCGACCAAGGCCAAGCGTTCGCCCGCCGCCAAGTCCAGGTCAATGCCGTGCACCACCTCGTGCCCGCCAAAAGACACGCGCCATTGGCGCAGCGACAACAAAGGGGTGGGGGCCTGGCTCATTGGTCTGCCTTGCGCGGGTCCAGGGCGTCGCGCAAAGCGTCCCCCATGAAGGTCAGCAACAGCAAGGTACCCACCAAAACCAAAAACGTGGACAAGGAAATCCACCAGGCATCGATATTGGTTTTACCCTGGGCCAACAATTCACCCAAGCTGGGCGTGCCCGGTGGCACCCCCAGCCCCAAGAAATCCAAGCTGGTCAGCGCCAAGATGGCGGCACTCATGCGAAAGGGCAAAAAAGTGACCACGGGCGTCATGCTGTTGGGCAGCACATGGCGTCGAATGATGGCCCAGGGGCTGAGCCCCAAGGCTTTGGCCGCACGCACATAGTCGAGTTGCCGGTTGCGCAAAAACTCGGCCCGCACATAGTCACTCAGGCCCATCCAGCCAAA
>CAMDJU010000101.1 GCA_945900695.1 Bordetella parapertussis
GGATGACACTGCAAAAATTGAATGAACTTGGATGGAAAAGTGATTCAGGCTTGGGACGCTTATCAAGAGATTTAAATCTGACCCAAACCTGAGCCAGGTGTTTGCACGCCAGCCGCATGGGCCAAACCACTCAGCAAGCCATGCACATCGCTGCCGTGCTGAACCAGTTGTTGTTGTGGCACACCAATAAAACCGCGCTCGGTGGCTTGCGATAAAAAACCGATTAAAACGTCGAAAAATCCTTCCACCGATAGCAAGCCGATGGGCTTGTGGTGGTATCCCAACTGCCGCCAGCTCCAGACCTCGAAAAACTCCTCCAGTGTGCCAATGCCCCCCGGAATGGCCAAAAAGGCATCGGCGCGCTCGGCCATCATTTGCTTGCGCTCATGCATGGTTTGAACCACATGCAACTCGTCGCATTCGTGCCGTGCGACCTCTTTGTCCACCAATGCCTGAGGAATCACACCCACCACCCGCCCACCGGCTTGTGCCGTGGCCTGGGCCACCACGCCCATCAATCCGTTATTGCCCCCGCCGTAAATGAGCTGGCCTTGGTGTTGCCCAATCCAGCTGCCCACAGCTTGGGCGGCTTGGGCGTAAGCAGGAGAGTCGCCCATGCGCGAGCCACAGTAAACACATAAAGAAAAAGAGGGTTTCATGGCTTTAAGGCCTTTGGGGTTGTCAGTCGGGAACGGGCTCATGGACCAGTTGCGTGCCCGCCCATGCATCGTGCCAGAACTGGCGCTGGGGAGCAAAGCGCGAGGACCAGGCCCAGATCATGACCCAGGCCACGCACACGGCCAATGTCATCATCACCGGTAAATCGGCCAGCCAGGCCAAAAGAAGGGGGGGCGCAAACCACAGGCAAGAAAGCACAAAGCGTTTCAAAGCCAAGGTCTGTGTCAAGGCCATGCCGTGTTGATCCAGCACCCGGATGCGCCAGGTTTTCATGGCCAAGGTTTGTCCCTTGTGCCAAAACCAAGTGAAGTAAAGCGCCAGCACCAGCCCCACAAAAATTTGCAGCCCCAACCGATTGGCCAAGCCGTGTCGGCTTTGGCTCAAGGCACTGAACAGATACGCGGCAATGAAGATGACCCCAAAGAGCAGCATGCCTTCGTAGAGCCAGCAGGCCATGCGCCGAAACAAGGTGGGGGTGGGCAGGGGGGCGTCGGCCACCGCTGGCGCCAATGGCGCGGAGGTCATTCGCTTTGGGTGGACGAGCTGGGTGCAGCAGCCGCTTGCGCCGGTTGGGGCAGCAGCGTGGCTGGGTCCAGCATGTCGATGTCGATTTTGGGGCCGGTCAGGTTGGGTGCTTTGACCGCCGGTGACGCTGCGAGCTTGTGCGAGGCCACTTTTTTGACCGCCGTGGCGGCTCCCACGGTGGACGCGGGTGAGGTGGCTGCGAGTTTGGATTTTTCTTCAGCGCTCAGGGACTGGTAGGCCTCCCACTTGGCGCGCTTGTGATCGACAGAGTGTTGTGTGCTTTCGCCAAAATTCAAGCGGGCCTGTGCACGCTGCTGGGGGCTGAGTTGGGCCCACTCTTGCACACGGGCGTGGATTTTGTTTTGCTCCTCAGGGGGCAAGCTGCCAAAATTTTTGGCCATGGCCAGCCATTTGCGTTTTTGAGCAACGCTGATGGTTTGCCACTGGGGCTTGAGCGGCGCCAAGGCTTGTTGTTCGGAGAGGCTCAGATCAGACCAGTGGGGGCGCGTTTGGGTCCCATGCGTCGATGGGGCCGCAGCCTGCGCCTTGGAGTTGCTGTCCGGTGTGCTTGGGGTGGCCGCAGCTCCTTGCGCCCATGCGCCCATCGCCCAGGCGCATACACCAGCCGCCAACATGGGCTTGATCGATTGGGGCAGGAGGAAAGGGTGCATCGTATTAATCAGTATTCTCTGTGACAGGCAGCTTTAAAAAATGCACAAAGCCTGGGTCGGTGTAGGCCGTGGGTGGCAAGTCATCGGTCAACAAAGCGGCATCCACCTCGGCGACTTCATTGGCCCGGAATTCGTCGAGCACCATGTTGATGGTGAGCAAACCCACGACCAATAAGACCATGGGAAACAAACTGGCCAGGGGGGTCCAGCCCTTCCACGGTGCGCCCAAAGTCAGGGTTCCGTCACCCATTTGCTGCACTTGAGGCCGAGTGGCCAAGACGGCTGATACCCGTCGTGCAGCGATGGCACGCATGCGGCCCGCGCGCAGCCGTTCTTGCACTTCATAAGGCAATTGTTCTAAATTGGCCGACAGGGCACGCGCCACGAGTTGGCCAAATTGGTCTTCGGTTTTGAGGGTTGTGCTGGGCTTCATGGCTTTGATTTCTTGGATTTCAGGGCGCTGGCAAGGGCTTGGATGGCTCTAAAGCAATGGGTTTTAACACTTCCTTCTGAACACCCCATGGCTGAAGCGGTTTCGGCAATGTCTAGCTCCTCCCAGTAACGCAGCAGGAAGGCTTCACGTTGACGTGGGGGCAATTTTTCAATTTCGGCTTCAATTTCAGCCATGGTTTGGCTCTGCATCAAGCTTTGTTCGGCGCTTTGTTGCCAGCCATCGGTGTTGGCCGCGCCCAAGACTTCGAGCAGGTCAAAACCATCGTCATCGGCATCGCCCTGCGCATCACTGAAATTGATGAACATGGATTGGCGGGTTTTGCGCCGCCGAAACCAATCCAAGGTGCAATTGGAGAGGATGCGCTGAAACAGCAGTGGCAACTCATCGGGTGGTTTGTCGCCATAGTGCTCGGCCAGCTTCATCATGCTGTCTTGCACGATGTCCAGTGCCGCCTCTTCGTCCCGCACGTGATAGAGCGATCGCTTGAAAGCACGTTTTTCCACGCTTTGTAGAAAAAGGGAAAGTTCGCGTTCGGTGGCCAATTTGCGTGAAGTGATCCGCTGTGACTTCAACACCCCAAAGGCGTCGAAGATGAAAGTGCGCTGCATTATGGCATCGACAAATTAAGTTCAAAGGCCGTCACAGCAGGGCCTTGTTTTGGTGCGATAATCGCGCCTCAATTTTGGCAAACGGGTCTGGATTCGGCGTCATTGAGACGGCCCATGGTCCACGGCCCTAAGTCTTGACACCGCCCCACAAGGGCTGGTGAAGAGGCACCCAAGGTTTTTCGTTTTCGAAGACTGAAAGGTTCATCATGGAAATTTCTAAAGCAGAAATCGCTTCTGCCTCTGCCGCCACGCTTGCCGCCCCTCAAGAATTGATGGGCGCCGAAATCATGGTCAAAGCCTTGCAAGCTGAAGGGGTCAAGTACCTCTGGGGCTACCCGGGGGGGGCCGTTCTCTATATTTACGACGCGCTTTACAAGCAAAACACCATTGAGCATGTCTTGGTTCGCCATGAGCAAGCAGCCGTGCACGCCGCCGATGGCTATGCGCGTGCCACCGGCGAGGTGGGTGTGGCCTTGGTCACATCGGGCCCTGGCGTGACCAATGCCGTGACGGGTATAGCCACAGCTTATATGGACAGCATCCCGTTGGTGGTGCTGACGGGTCAAGTGCCCACCCATGCGATTGGCTTGGATGCCTTTCAAGAGTGCGATACCGTGGGCATCACCCGACCCATCGTCAAACACAATTTTTTGGTCAAAGATGTGGCCGATTTGGCTCTGACGATCAAAAAGGCTTTTCACATTGCCCGCTCGGGTCGCCCCGGCCCGGTGGTGGTGGACATACCCAAAGATGTGTCCTTCAAAAAGATCTCCTACAGCGGCTACCCAGATGATGTGACCATGCGCTCTTACAACCCTGTGCGCAAAGGGCATTCGGGCCAAATTCGCAAGGCTTTGGGCCTGTTGATGGGAGCCAAACGGCCTTACATCTACACCGGCGGTGGTGTGCTGCTGAGCAATGCGTCAGACGAGGTGCGCGCCCTGGTCAACATGATTGGCGCGCCTTGCACCAGCACCTTGATGGGTTTGGGTGCCATCCCGGCCAGTGACCCCAAGTTCTTGGGCATGCTGGGCATGCACGGCACCATTGAGGCCAACAACGCCATGCAGCACTGTGACGTGCTCATCGCCATTGGTGCCCGTTTTGACGACCGGGTGATTGGCAACCCCAAGCACTTCGCCCAAAACGAGCGCAAGATCGTCCACATCGACATCGATCCATCCAGCATCTCCAAGCGCGTCAAGGTGGATGTGCCCATTGTGGGTGACGTCAAAGATGTGTTGACCGAGCTGATGAACCTCATCACCGAGTCCAAAGCCAAGATGGACACCAAGGCCTTGGCCGATTGGTGGGCCACGGTCGAGGGGTGGCGCTCGCGCAAGTGCTTGAACTACGACCAGGGAAGTCAAGATGTGATCAAGCCCCAGTATGTGGTTGAAACCTTGTGGAACATGACCAAGGACGTGGACGCCTACGTCACTTCCGATGTGGGACAGCACCAAATGTGGGCCGCTCAGTATTACCGCTTTGATCAACCCCGGCGTTGGATCAACTCAGGCGGACTGGGCACCATGGGTGTGGGGATCCCCTATGCCATGGGCATCAAATTGGCCAAGCCCGAGAGTGAGGTGTACTGCATCACCGGCGAAGGCTCGGTGCAGATGTGCATCCAAGAGTTGTCGACTTGCTTGCAGTACAACACCCCGATCAAGATCATCGCCTTGAACAACCGCTACCTTGGCATGGTGCGCCAATGGCAAGAGATCGAGTATTCGGGGCGTTACAGCCACAGCTACATGGACGCCTTGCCCAATTTTGTCAAGCTGGCAGAGTCATATGGTCATGTGGGCATGCTGATCGAGCGCCCACAAGATGTGGAAGGCGCTTTGATCGAAGCGCGCAAACTCAAAGATCGCACGGTATTCATGGACTTTCGCACCGATCCGACTGAAAACGTGTTTCCCATGGTCCAAGCCGGCAAAGGCATCACTGAAATGCTGCTGGGCAGCGAGGACTTATAAGGCTGCGCAGATTAACGGGCCTGGATCAAACCCAGGCCCATTCCCTTCAACCCCGAGAAGAATCTATTGCCCGCCAAATTTGCCGGTTACCGCTGGCAGACGAGGGCGGTGACACCGAACACACACGAGTGCCACGGCGTCTGAGCGAAAAGAGGAATCCCCATGAAACACATCATCTCCGTCCTGCTGGAAAACGAACCTGGCGCTTTGTCCCGGGTCGTGGGCTTGTTTTCGGCCCGTGGCTACAACATCGAATCTTTGTCGGTGGCCCCCACCGAAGACCCTAGTTTGTCGCGCATGACGCTACAAACGGTGGGCTCTGATGATGTGATCGAGCAAATCACCAAACACCTGAACCGTTTGATCGAGGTCGTCAAAGTGGTCGACCTGACCGAAGGTGGCTATACCGAGCGCGAACTGATGATGGTCAAAGTGCGTGCGGTCGGCAAGGAGCGCGAAGAAATGAAGCGCATGGCCGATATTTTCAGGGGCCGCATCATTGATGTCACTGACAAAAGCTACACCATTGAAGTCACTGGCGATCAAGCCAAAAACGATGCCTTCCTAGAGGCCTTGGACCGATCGGCTATTTTGGAAACCGTGCGCACCGGTGCTTGCGGCATCGGCCGCGGCGAACGCGTGTTGCGTGTTTGATTCAACCCACCCCTTTCCCAACCCTTAATCACCCAGGAGAAATCATGAAAGTTTATTACGATAAAGACTGTGACTTGAGCATCATCAAAGGCAAGACCGTGGCCATCATTGGTTATGGTTCTCAAGGGCATGCCCATGCGCAAAACTTGAACGACAGTGGCGTCAAGGTGTTGGTGGGTTTGCGCCCCGGCGGTGCGAGCTGGAACAAAGTGGAAAAAGCGGGCCTCAAAGTGGCTGCAGTGGCCGATGCGGTCAAATCGGCCGATGTGGTCATGGTGTTGTTGCCTGATGAGCAAATCTCCAGTGTTTACACCAACGACATTGAGCCCAACATGAAAAAGGGCGCGTCCCTGGCCTTTGCCCATGGTTTCAATGTGCATTACAACCAAGTGGTTCCCCGTGCCGATTTGGACGTCTGGATGGTCGCGCCCAAGGCACCTGGCCACACCGTGCGATCCACGTACGCCCAAGGCGGCGGTGTGCCCCATTTGGTGGCTGTGCACCAAGACTGCAGTGGCAAGGCCCGCGACATGGCACTGAGCTACGCCATGGCCAACGGTGGCGGCAAGGCCGGCATCATTGAAACCAACTTCCGCGAAGAAACCGAAACCGATTTGTTCGGCGAGCAAACCGTGCTCTGCGGTGGTGCGGTTGAACTCATCAAGGCCGGCTACGAAATCCTGGTCGAAGCTGGTTATTCACCCGAAATGGCGTATTTCGAGTGCTTGCACGAACTCAAGCTGATCGTTGACTTGATCTATGAAGGCGGCATCGCCAACATGAACTACTCGATCTCCAACAACGCCGAATATGGCGAGTACGTCACCGGTCCTGAGATCATCAACGACCAGTCGCGTGCAGCCATGCGCAAGGCACTGGAGCGGATTCAAAACGGCGAATATGCCAAGAGCTTTATTTTGGAAGGCCGCACCGGCTACCCCAGCATGACGGCCCGTCGCCGCTTGACCGAAGACCACTCGATCGAGAAGGTGGGTTCGCAACTGCGCTCCATGATGCCTTGGATCTCCAAGAACAAACTGGTCGACAAAACCCGCAACTGAGCGTTTGAGCGTTCAATGCACAAAGGCCACTGGGGTGGCCTTTGTGCTTGTGTCTTTTTCAACGATACACTGAGACCATGTCTTCCAACTCCTACCCCCATCCCATCTTGGCACGCGAGGGCTGGCCTTTTATCCTGTTGGCCTTGGCGCTTGCCATTGGGGTTCATGCCACGGCCGGCTGGGCCTGGGCTTTGCCATTTGATGTGGTGTTGGTCTTTGTTGTTCAGTTTTTTCGCGATCCTGCGCGGGCCATTCCCGATCTGCCCAATGCCGTGCTGTCGCCGGCGGATGGCCGCATCGTCAAAATAGAAAAAACATTTGACCCTTTTGCCCAGCGCGATGCCATTTTGGTCAGTGTGTTCATGAATGTCTTTAATGTGCACAGCAACCGCTCCAGCGTGAACGGTGTGGTGCGCAGCGTTAGCTACTTTCCCGGCTTGTTTGTGAATGCGGATTTGGACAAGGCCTCCACCCAAAATGAGCGCAATGCCGTTGTGATTGATGCCCAAATTGGCGCCGCCCAGCACACCATCACATTGGTTCAAGTGGCGGGTTTGATCGCGCGGCGCATCCTGTGCTACGTCCAAGCTGGCCACACCCTGCAAAAAGGTGAGCGCTATGGCTTTATTCGTTTTGGCTCGCGCGTGGATGTGTATTTGCCGCTGAGCGCTCAAGTCTTGGTGGCTCCGGGTGACAAGGTCTCGGCCACCTTGACCCCGCTGGCCACGGTGGGCTGATCGGCTTGCGAGCCCGATGAATTCCGCATGACCGACCCCAACGATAAGCCCGACGACTTGCCCGCTCGCCTGCGCAAGGGCATATATGTGTTGCCCAATTTATTCACCTTGGCGGCTTTGTTCGGGGGTTTTTACGCCATCGTCATGGCCATGAACAACCGCTTCGATTTGGCGGCGATAGGTGTGTTTTGTGCCATGGTGCTGGACAGTTTGGATGGCCGTGTGGCGCGAATGACCAACACCCAAAGCGCTTTTGGCGAGCAAATGGACTCGCTGGCCGATATGGTCTCTTTTGGGGCTGCCCCCGCATTGATTGCGTACGAATGGTCGCTCAAAGGCCTGGGGCGCTGGGGTTGGGTGGCCGCATTTGTCTACATTGCCTGCGCAGCTTTGCGCTTGGCGCGCTTTAATGTGAACACCTCGGTGGTGGATAAGCGGTATTTCCAAGGTTTGCCGTCACCCGCTGCGGCAGCACTGGTCATGGGCTACATCTGGATCATGACTGAGTTGCAATGGATGGACAGCACCATCACCTGGATCATGTTTGCGATGTGCTTGTTTTCCGGCCTGACCATGGTGACCAATCTGCCGTATTACAGCTTCAAAGACATTCAGATGAAAAAGAGCGTGCCTTTTGCCGCCATTGTTTTGATCGCCTTGATCATCGCCGTCATCAACATAGACCCGCCCTTGGTGCTGTTTGCTTTGTTCGTGAGTTATGGCCTGAGCGGTTATGCCGTGTACGCCTACCGCAAAGCCACAGGTGTGCAAACCAGCGTCATCAGCACATCGACCGACGAGCCTGACGAAAAAGGCTTGCACAACTGATGCAAAGCCTGTGATATGCTGTGGTTCATGAACTTCAACGGCTCGCTACTGCTACTTCGCTCCATCGGGCGGAGTGGGTAGCGCGCACACATTCCATTCAAGGCCCGTATGCCAGCGCTACGGGCCTTTTGTTTTTTGACCATGATTTTTATAGAACAGGAGCGGCAACATGAGCGACCAATTGATCATTTTTGACACCACCTTGCGCGATGGCGAGCAGTCCCCTGGCGCCTCGATGACCAAAGACGAGAAACTGCGCATCGCCCGCCAGCTGGAGCGACTCAAGGTGGACGTGATCGAGGCCGGTTTTGCGGCCAGCTCCAATGGTGACTTTGACGCTGTTCAAGCCATTGCCAAGGCCATCAAGGATTCCACGGTGTGCTCTTTGTCCCGAGCCAATGACCGCGATATTTCGCGCTCGGCCGAGGCCCTCAAAGGCGCCAAACGGGGCCGCATCCACACGTTTATCGCCACCTCGACATTGCACATGGAGAAAAAGCTGCGCATGACGCCCGACCAGGTGTTTGAGCAGGCCCGTCAGTCCGTGCGCTTC
The DNA here is from genome assembly GCA_945900695.1 of Bordetella parapertussis. Classification (GTDB taxonomy): domain Bacteria; phylum Pseudomonadota; class Gammaproteobacteria; order Burkholderiales; family Burkholderiaceae_C; genus Limnohabitans; species Limnohabitans parapertussis_A. The sequence continues at coordinate 8,752 of CAMDJU010000101.1, forward strand.
GCCCGCAACTTGCTTGACGACATCGAGTTCAGCCCCGAAGACGGTTACCGCAGCGATCCGGACTTTTTGTGCCGGGTCATCGAGGCGGTGATCCAAGAGGGTGCCACCACCATCAATGTGCCCGACACGGTGGGTTACGCCATTCCGGAGTTGTATGGCGAGTTCATTCGCAACCTGCGCGAGCGCATCCCCAACAGCGACAAAGTCGTTTGGTCGGTGCACTGCCACAACGATTTGGGCATGGCGGTGGCCAACTCTTTGGCCGGGGTCAAAATGGGTGGTGCGCGCCAAGTCGAGTGCACCATCAACGGTTTGGGCGAGCGGGCGGGCAATTGCTCGCTGGAAGAGGTGGTGATGGCCATCAAAACCCGGCGCGACTACTTTGGCTTGGATTGCGCCATCGATACCCGACACATCTTGGCCGCCAGCCGCATGGTGAGCCAAACCAC